>JAFLUJ010000173.1 GCA_022511485.1 Oscillospiraceae bacterium
GTCTTTGGAAAGGGGTCTGGGGAATAACCTTTCTTCAGAAAGGTTTTCCCCAGTATAGAGTATAGTGTTAATGTACCAAATAATAATCAATACTTCTATATTACTATCAGCCTTATTTGTGCAAATCAATAAAATAGTTCATTATGGAAGGTCCTTTTTCGATGTAAAGACCGGTCTCTGCGGCGGTCTTTTCGGTGAAAACGGGCTTTCCTTCTACCTTGACGCTCTTGGTGTAGATCATAAATGGTACAGCGTCGTTGGTGTGAGTTTTCAGTGACAGCGGAGTAGGGTGGTCGGGAAGTATCATCAGCTTGAAGTCGTCGTATTTGTTAAGCTCCGGAAGAATAGTTCCAAGAATCTCCTTGTCGATTATTTCAAGTGATTTTACCTTGTTTTCTATTTCATGTCTGTGTCCGCACTCGTCCGGTGCTTCAACATGGATGTATACAAAGTCCTGACCGTTTGCAAGCTCCTTTAATGCTGCCTCCGCCTTGCCTTTGAAGTTGGTGTCTATATAGCCGGTTGCTCCGTCTACGTTTACTACGTTCATTCCGGCGAACTTTCCTATGCCTTTGAGCAGGTCTACTGCTGAGATCATGGAAGCCTTAAGTCCGTGGGATTCATAGAAATTGTCAAGATTTGCACGAACTCCCTCTCCCCAGAGCCAGATGCAGTTTGCCGGTCTGAGACCCTTTGCCTCTCTTGCTTTATTGACGGGGTGATCTTTAAGAAGCTCGCAGCTTTTTTTCATCATATCGAACAGCTTTTCAGCGTTGGGATGGTCGGGGAGATACTCTGTTACCTTTCTGCCGGTTATATCGTGGGGAGGTGTAAGTGTTCCTACGTCAAGCGTACCATTATGCCAGATAAGGCAGTGTCTGTAGCTTACGCCGCTGTAGAGCTTGAACTCCTCGTTGTCAAAGTGGGAGGCAAGGAATGTGACGAGCTCTTTTGCTTCCTCGGTGGAAATGTCGTCAGCGCAGTAGTCTACAAGGGTCTTATCTGCGAAGTTGGGTTCGTCGGAAACAGTAACAAGATTGCAGCGGAAGGAGACATCTTCCGGCAGCATATCTATTCCGATAGAGCCTGCTTCAAGCGGGGAACGTCCTGTATAGCACACAGCCGGGTCGTATCCCAGAACGGACAGGTTTGCCACGTCCGAGCCAGGCTTCATGCCGTCGGCAACGGTTTTTACAAGTCCGATGACCGAGTCTTTTGCAAGGGCATCCATATTTGGAGTAACGGATTTGCTCATGGGAGTTTCGCCGCCAAGCTCCTCAAGTGGATAGTCCGCCATTCCATCGCAGAGTAAAACAACATACTTCATAAAAATACTTCCTTCTTTGTTAAAATGAACTATTTCTATTTTAGCACAGGTCGGGCTGAATTGCAAGTACAGAGAGGTAAAATACTTGACAATAATTACATAAGTGGTATAATTAAAGGAACGAATCTGAAAAAATACAGCAAATTGTATCAAGGAGTTGGGAATATGATATGGGTCGATGGAAACGAAATAAATATCAAGCAGTTTACTGGTGAAGAACTCTGCGAAAAGCTTGCCGATGAATTGTGGGGCAATGATTATGAGCAGTGGCTGAAATGCACTGATTTCATTCAGACCGCATCTTTTCTGATCGCTTTTGATGTTGAATTAAATATGGAGGGTATTTTTACGTTCCTTGAACATTCTATCGGGCATTATGCTCCGAATATCATACAGGCATTCAGAGCTATCGGCGATGATAATGATGCTGATATACTTGAAGAAATATGCCGCATTGCTCCGCCGGATGTGATGAGAGGGGAATTTTTAAACGGCGATCATCAGGAGTATGATATTACAACATTTAATGATGACCACGAGCTAAAAGAAGAGGCAGCGGAAAGGATCGAAGAGCTGGAAGGACAGCTGTATCTGAACAGTGGATTTGATATGTGGGAGCTGCTTTACAGATATCTGGACGAACAAATAGAAAAGCTGTAAATTACTGTGAAAGGTACAGAGTTATGGGAGAGGAACTTAAAGACATAATATCAAGGTTTGGATTAATAGACAGGACTTTTGAAAATGCAAAAGAAAGTATTGATAATTTGGTTTTTGAGGAAAAAGAAAAAGCGTCTAAATATGGGATTACGTCAAGAGAATCTGTCCAATACGATCTTGATCTATGTAGTTATAATATTTCTAATCTGGGGCTTGACACGGAAAGACAGTGTGTAGAAGTACGTGTAAATTATTACTATAAGAAAAATGTCCGGGGGAACAAAGAAGACAGATATATGGGATATTACAGTGCCTTATTTGATCCATGTAATGCGGAAATAATAGATGATTATATTGTAATTGATTTATTATAATTGATTGAAGAACCAAAAACCGTCTTGAAAAGGCTGAGCCTTTACCCTTATCGTTGATTGCTTTTTCGGTAAGTGTAAAGTACGACACGGAAATTTAAAACCTCTGTATCGTTACCTGCCTGACAAGACGGTTTTACTATACTTGCAGTTCAATAAATTTTCAGACTTTGAGTTTACAAAATAAACCCTCCGTCAACGGAAAGGACTTGCCCTGTGATAAAGGAAGCTTTGTGACCTGCAAGAAAAAGAATAGCTTCTGCAACGTCCTCGGGAGTGCCTATTCTGTTAAGGGGAGTTTCATTTTTCAGCTCCTCCATTATGTCGGGGGAAAGATGTCCGTTCATACGGGTGTCTATTACTCCGGGAGCGATGCAGTTTACGGTAATGCCGGACAGTCCCACCTCCTTGGCGAGAGCCTTGGTAAATCCGATAAGAGCAGCTTTGGACGCGGAGTAATGTACCTCGCAGGAAGCTCCGGATATTCCCCACATGGAGGATATGTTTATTATCCGTCCCCATTTTTCATGTATCATATCGGTCAGGGCTGCTTTTGTGCACAGGTACGCTCCCTTGACGTTCACATCGAACATCCTGTCCCACATTTCCTCGGTAATGTCTGAGAACAATGCCTGTTCGGCAATTCCGGCATTGTTTACAAGAACTCCCACAGCTCCCAGAGCGGCTTTTGTTTCGGAGAACATCTTCTCCACCGCTGTCCTGTCGGAAATCTCTGCTTGTACGGCGACAGCTTTTACTCCAAGAGCTTCAAGCTCCCGGCATAATTTCTCTGCTGCGTCATGGGACTTGTTATAATGAACGGCGACGTTATATCCCGATTTAGCGAAAGCCAGCGCTGTGGCTCTGCCGATCCCTCCGGATGCTCCGGTTATTAGGACTGTTTTTTTCATTGGACGTTTTTCCTTTCCGGTGATATTTTCTGGCAATGCTTGACATCAATGCTCAAATTACTTATAATAAATAATATGATAATGCGAATGGGAAGATATTCTGCACAGTCGTTTTAAAAAGGGGTGACTTCGTTTATGGCTCTGGACAATTGCACACTCTGTCCAAGACAATGCGGTGTGGACAGATACAGCAGCGCCGGCTTCTGCGGCTGCGGAGCGGAAGTCCGTGCGGCGAAAGCGTACCTCCATATGTGGGAAGAACCCTGCATTTCCGGAAAAAACGGCTCAGGGACGGTGTTTTTTTCCGGCTGCTGCCTGAAATGCTGCTTCTGTCAGAACTATAAAATTTCCTCAGAGGGCTTTGGCAGGGAAATTTCCGTCCAGAGGCTTTCGGAAATTTTTCTGGAGCTCCAAAGTCAGGGGGCACATAACATCAATCTTGTAAGTCCCACGCCTTATGTCCCGCAGATAATCAAGGCTCTGGAGCTGTGCCGCGGAAAATTGAATATCCTCATAGTTTACAACACAGGAGGATACGAGCGGGTGGAGACCTTAAAAATGCTGGAGGGCTATGTGGACGTTTACCTCCCCGATCTGAAATATTTTGACAGGGGACTGTCGGAAAAATACTCCGGGGCAGGGGATTATTTTGAATATGCCTCTGCGGCTCTGAAAGAAATGTACCGTCAGGTGGGGGACTGCAAAATAAATGACGGTCTTATAAGCAAGGGAATGATAGTCCGGCATATGACGCTGCCGTCCCACCGGAGAGACTCCATAAAGGTCATTGAATGGCTTGCGGAGAATTTCCCCAAAGAGGGGATACGGCTAAGCCTTATGAGCCAGTATACTCCCTTTTATAAAAGTTCCGAGCACAAGGAAATATCCCGCAGAATATCTACATTTGAATATAATTGTGTACTGGACAGAGCGTCCGAGCTGGGCTTTGAGGGATACGCTCAGGAACGCTCCTCCGCAAAGGAGGAGTACACTCCCGCGTTTGATCTTGCGGGAATTTAGTGCATAAGATGTACATGTCATACTTTATCGAAGCGAAAGGAAACGATTTATGACAGCAAAAGAGCTTTTATGGATAACCTCCACCATCGGAAGGATGTTTACCGAGTACGGCGCGGAGATATACCGTGTGGAGGACAGTATCTACCGTATCGCTGCGGCGTATGGTTTTGACCGTGATGATAAGCGTGTGGAGGTATTTTCGATCCCAAGCAGTCTTATTATAACTGTAAATGACGGCGACGAGCCTCCCCTTACACAGACCATACGAATTGCCAACCGGGGAACGAATCTTGACAGGGTGGACAAGCTGAATAATCTGTCCAGATATATATGCAGTGAAAAGCCAGGGACGGAGGTCATCAGGCGGCATATTGAGGAGATCAGCAAGCGGAAGGTTTACAGCCGGTGGGTCTGCATTGTCAGCTATGCTGTGGTAGGAGCTACGTTCTCCCTGTTTTTTGGCGGAAAAGCAATGGACGCCGCTTTTGCAGGGCTTATTTCCATGCTGATATTCTGTGTATCCGAGCTTGTGGATCGGGTAAAGCCCAGCGTGTTTTTCAAAAGCGTTATATGTTCTATGCTGACAGCCTCCATCGCCGTTATTGTTTCCAGGACAGGTCTTACGGACGGCTTTGACAAGATGATAATAGGAGCGTCCATGAATCTCGTCCCAGGTATAATATTTACAAACTGTATGCGTGATTTTATAGCAGGGGACTTCTTAGCGGGACTTTACACACTTATTGAAGCTCTGCTGATAGCCGTGGGAATGGCTGTGGGAGCGGCTTCTGCCATAGCATTGTTTACCATGACTTAATAGGAGATAATGTTGAAAAATCTTCGATTGGGGGCTGCGAGTTTTGTTTTCATCGCTGCCGTCCAAAATTTTGCTTGCGCAAAACCGCAAGACGAATTTATTCGTCATAAACATACGTGAAAGGAGTGACGCTCCCTACGGGAGCATAATTTAAAATGGATATTGTAGTTAATGAAATTATTATGCCATGTGTGTACAGTCTTATTGCCTCCATAGCCTTTGGTGTGCAGTTCAATATAAGGCTCAGACACATGATAACAGCCGGGATAGGCGGAACTATAACCCAGCTGATCTTCATTGCATTTCAGGCAAACGGCATGGGGGAGATGCTTTGTTATTTCTTCTCAGCCGCCGCAGTGTCTGTGTACTCCGAGCTTATGGCAAGGAGACTTCGTGTGCCGGTAAATATGTATCTGGTTGTGGGGATAATTCCTCTTGTTCCGGGAGGTTATATGTACAACACTATGATAACTCTTATCAGCGGAGACGTGGATATGTTCGGTCATCAGCTTGCGGAGACCTTCGGAATAGCAGGCTCTATCGCAATGGGTGTTTTCGCCGTGTCCGCTATAATGAGGCTTATACGTATCGTGACCAAGAAAGCAATATAATGATGATGCTCCCCCAGGGAGCATCTCACATTTTGCGATGTTTTGATATGCAAAACTCGCAGGTTGAAAATCTTTGATTTCCAACCATTACATATAACCCTTTACTGAGATGTAATGCAGCAGTAAAGGGTAAAAATATGTTTTTTATTCGGCAGATTCAATTATCATGTATTCAATGCCATTGCTGTCAAATGCAGCGGTAAGATCATCAACAGCATCCAGAGTGGCTGTTTCGCTGACAGTGATATGTACTTCGCACTTTTCTTCAAAGCCGTTGATCTTTTCGATAAGCTCGTCAATGGTAATTGCGTCGTTAAGATACAGGTATTTGTCCTCTGAAACGGTAACGTCGATATAATTTGTTTCAGCGGGAGCTTCCTCGGTAACAGCTTCCGTTTCGGAGTCCTCTGATGCTGTTCCGATGGCAGGTATTACGCCTCCGTCGCTGTTTCCTCCGAATCCAAGCATGCCGTTACCAAAAAGAAATGCAAGGACTGCTGCAATAATAATCAGCAGGATGATGAAAACAATGACGCCTCCGCCTTTTTTCTTTGATTTTTCTTTACTCATTTAAAACCACCTCATCTTGAAATATTTATACTGGAGCAATAAAATTGCTTGTATTCTTCACGTACTTCGTCTATTGAATTTTCAAAATCTCTTTTGTAGTACGAGCCGGTATCGCTGCTGTCATACATGAGAACTCCGATTATGACATCATCGCTCTCGAACCCGGCAGTATTAAGTATTTCGGTCAATTCGGCTGTGAGGTCGGAAGAATTGTCGGAAGAGATCTCTCCTATTTTGCTGTTTCCGTTTCCGATAGTTATGATCCAATTCTTACGGCTTTCAATATCTAATTTTATAGTAAGTACAGAGCCATTCTGGAAATTCATAAGAGCCTGCGCATTATCGGCGGCGTTTTTGTCTGCCTCCCGTATTTTTTCCATTTCGTTGTCGGCTTCCCTGCGCCATTCTTCCTTTTCAAGCTCAAATGCTTTTCTGTCCTCTTCAAGCTCTGCCGCATAGACTTGTGCCTGTGCGGTCTGCTCTGCTGCTTCGTTTTTTATGGCGTCCGCTGTGTTTTTGAAGTTTATCAGAAACCAGAACAGAATTATCATTGTAATGTCAAGGAGTGATGTGAAGTCAAGAAATATCCTGTTTCGTTTCATCTTCCTCACCCTTTTCACCGGAAACAGAATCAAGATTTCTTCGTTCGATACCGATACGGTATCTTTCATTTGCGTCCTCAATAAGCGGATTTAAAATGCAGTCGGCAATTTTAAAGACCACACCGAAGATCGCTCCCCAGAAGGTCGATGTCAGCGCTCCGAAAAAATTATTTGTAATATTATCGTTGCTTCCGGTCAAATCTAATTTTAACAGAGCATAAACTGTTCCTATCATTCCTAAAAGCGGGAAAACGGACACAAATGTTACAAATGCGCCGTACAGCTTGTCCTGTTTCAGACGTATTTCCATGATCTCTGCTTCCGAAGCTTCTTTAAGCTTTCTTGTTGGTTCAAGCTTAAGGTTATTTTCTTTTCTTTTTACGCATGGCTCACCAAGGACGGAATACAGGTTTTTATTTGCATTTCTTGCTGATACAAGCAGAAAGACTGTAGCTATCATTATTATAAATATAATTAAGTCATAGCCAAGCAGATTTTTCCCTATGATCTCCCAAAAGCTCATATTTACAACCTCCAAAAACATTATACAACATTTTTAGACATATTTCAATAGGATTTTGTCTTTTTGTAAATAAGTCTATAACTTTTATCTATAACTTGTATTGACAATTGGAAGTTCATATGGTATAATAAAACTACTTTATTGCTTTAAAGCTGACAAGATTTAAACCAAAAGAAAGGAAAAATACTATGTTATACGCAATTCTTATTATATACCTGCTTGTTATGCTTGGTATAGGCGTCTACTGCCGGAGGAAAACCTCTTCGGTTTCGGATTTTGTTTTAGGAGGCAGAACTCTGGGAGGCTGGTTTACCGCATTTGCTTACGGTACCTCCTACTTCTCAGCTGTGGTTTTCATCGGATATGCAGGACAGTTCGGATGGAGCTATGGAGTCGCCGCCTCATGGATAGGCATAGGAAACGCCGTCATCGGATCAATGCTGGCATGGATCATCCTCGGAAAGCGTACAAGGATCATGACAAAGCACCTCAACGCTTCTACTATGCCGGAGTTTTTTGAAAAGAGATACTCCTCCAAAAATCTTAAGATAGTTTCAGCTGTGATAGTTTTCCTCTTTCTTATCCCTTATACTGCGTCTGTTTACAACGGTCTGTCCAGACTTTTTGCTATGGCATTTAACATTGATTACTCCATATGCATCTGGGCTATGGCTATCCTGACAGCGGCGTATGTTATCCTTGGAGGATACAAAGCCACTGCTATCAACGACTTCGTTCAGGGAATAATCATGCTTATCGGTATAACTGCCGTTGTTATCTGCGTTATCAACAAGCAGGGAGGCTGGACTGAGGCTCTTGCAGGTCTTGGTCAGATAACGGACGCAGGTATCCCTGCGGAAACTATGAACTCCCTGTTCGGACCTGATCCCATAAACCTTTTCGGAGTTATAATTCTTACTTCGCTGGGAACATGGGGACTTCCTCAGATGGTGCAGAAATTCTACGCCATAAAGGACAACAAGGCTATAACAAGGGGAACGATAATCTCCACACTTTTTGCCCTTGTTGTTGCGGGAGGCTCTTACCTTATGGGAGGCTTCGGTAGACTTTACGGCGCTGCTGACGAGGCTCTTGCTGCTGAGACCGGTAGAACGCTTATTATGAAAGGCTCTAACGGAAAGCTGGCGTTTGACTCCATCGTTCCTGCCATGCTTCAGGCGGCTCTTCCGGAGCTTCTTATCGGTATCGTTGTGGTGCTTGTGCTTTCTGCATCCATGTCTACTTTGTCATCTCTGGTGCTTACATCCAGCTCCACAATGACGATAGATCTTATCAAGCCGTTTTACAAGGGTGAGTTTACCGAAAAGAAACAGGTTCTTATCATGCGTATTCTCATTGCGGTGTTCCTTATAGTTTCCGTTCTGATCGCTCTTAATCCCAATGCATATATTACGACGCTTATGTCGATCTCCTGGGGCGCGCTTGCGGGAGCATTCCTTGCACCGTTTATGTACGGACTGTTTTCCAGAAAAATTTCAAATGCGGCTGTCTGGACAAGTATTGTTTTCGGCGTTGGATTTACCGTAATTCATATGTTTATTTTCAGTCTGGGATTTTTCCCGGAGGCAACTGCGGCTGCTGCTTCCCTCAAGCTTAATATGGCGTCTCCTATCAATGCGGGAGCTATCGCGATGATAGCCGGGCTTATAATTGTTCCCTTGGTAAGCTCCTTTACCAAGGTGAAGGACACTGACGCTGTGGAGAAGATCTTCGCAGAATGTGAAAAGGAACTGGCAGAATAAGCAGGATGTCATCTGTAAAAAACCAACAGCCCTGTCCGCTATGGACAGGGCTGTTTTTATGAGTTTGAAGATCACGCGGTAGGGACATTTTTCCACGACCCGGTGTAAAAATCAGTCGTATATTACTCCCTGAAACAGGGAAAATAATATAAAAACATAAAGGACTGATCTTTTATGCCTCTTATAGAGCTCAAAAATATAACCCGTATCTACGGAGAAGGGGAAAACCGCGTAGCTGCTCTTGATGACGTCTCCCTGACCATAAACAGGGGAGAGTTTGTAGCAATTGCGGGAGCTTCCGGGTCGGGAAAATCCACTCTTATGAATATGCTTGGCTGTCTTGATACACAGACCTCCGGAGAGTACAGTCTGGACGGTGTTTCTGTCCGTGAACTGAACGACCGCGAGCTGACGCGTATCCGCAACAGGGAGATCGGCTTTATTTTTCAGAACTTCAATCTGATACCAAGTCTTACCGCTCAGGAAAATGTAGAGCTGCCGCTTATATACAGGGGATTGTCCCGGAATGTCTGCCGCGAGCTTGCCCTCCATGCGCTGGAAAAGGTTTCCCTGCGTAACAGGGTAGATCACCGCCCAGGACAGATGTCCGGAGGTCAGCAGCAGCGGGTGGCGATAGCAAGAGCCATTGCCGCAGAGCCTCCGGTAATTTTAGCGGACGAGCCTACCGGAAATCTTGACAGCAAATGCGGAGCGGAGGTAATGCGCATACTATATGACCTTAACGCTCAGGGAAAGACCGTAATAATCATAACACACGATGACAGCATAGCTGCTCAGGCAGCCCGCAGGATACAGATACATGACGGACGGGTGCTTTCCGACACCAGAAGAGTAAGATAAGAGGCGGCTGCACGGGTCAAAAGGGTCTCCCCCGATAACAGTGCAGGGACAATATACTAAATAATTTTATACCAAATTACCTCGCCTTTTTTTGCTGCATATATGCTGTTACCATGGAAAGCAGCGTATCCGGGACGAGATGTGAGGCAATAACTCCTGCTTTCATTGTGGCAGTGGGGATTATCAAAGGCTTCCGGGAAAACATTCCGTCAACGGCACAGCTGGCGGCATATTCGCTGGAAATTCCCTTTAATGCGAATCGCACCCCGGCAATTCGGTTAAAGTTGGTATTTACCGGTCCCGGACAGAACGCTCCGATGTAGACGCTGCTGCACTCCCGGCGAAGCTCCTCATGTATTGCTTCGGTAAGACGTACTACGTAATTTTTTGTGGAGTAGTATGTTGACATAAGAGGTCCGGGCATAAAACCTGCTGATGAAGCAACATTCAGGATATATCCCTTATTGCGCTTTGCAAAGTCCCTGAGAAACAGCTTTGTAAGGATATGGACCGCGGTTATGTTTACGTCGATCATTTCCAGCTCCCGTTCAAGATCTGTTTCAAGGAAGCTTCCGTAAAGTCCGAAGCCGGCGTTATTTATAAGAATATCAACATTGTACTTGGACGCCTCCTCATAAAGGCGGATGCATTCCTCACGGTAGGAAATGTCGGCGGTTATGATCTTTACCTTCTTCATGCCGATCTCTTTTTGAAGCTCTTTCAGATTTTCCAGATTTCTACCGGAAATTATGAGCCGTATTCCCATGCTTCCCAATATACGTGCAATGTCTCTTCCAATACCGGAGCTTGCGCCGGTGATAAGTGCGGTCATAGTTATCCTTCCTTTCTTTTATTCTTTTTGCGCATTTCCTTTGCTTGTGACTTGTAACATTCAAACGCTCCTGCTTTCTCGTCGTCGCTTACCGGTTTTCCTCCGTAGCAAGCCGCTGCAAACGGCTCTGCAATTGGTGCAAGGGAGATACCGGTGTTCCTTTCGGTGACCTCGGAGGCTTCTTCGGCGGTGAGAGGAAGCGGGTCAATTTCATATCTTTTTCCCAGAGCTTTCAGATGTCTGTTGTAGACCATTCTGACGGCTTTTTCATTATCAGATACACTTACTTTTACTCTGAATACAGATTCAGCGACTTTCGGAGCAAGGAATATCATCAGCAGGAATAGTCCTATAACTAATATAGCAATTATTGCGGTAAATGCGATAGTCAGATAACCTTCGGTGTTGTCGGTCTCCTCTTCGCCTGTTCCGCCTGCTCCGCTGTAGTCGGCAACAGTAGGTTCAAACCGCGTCCAGCCTGCTCCCGGTATAAATACTTCCGGATAAGCATGGGCATTATCAGAATAAATATAGTATACCCCCGGCTGAGGATCTATACCCGCATTGGGAACAAACCCTTCAACATACCGGACGTTAAGTCCTGCTGCTCTTGCAAGCAGTGTAAAAGCCGTTGCAAAGTTTGAGCAGGTGCCGGTTTTGCTTTCAAAAAGGAAAAATTCAGGAGTATTCGCTCCCTCGGGAGCTTCGTAATTAATATCATATGTATAACCGTTGTAATGGAAATATTGCTCGAGAGCGGCAGCCTTTTGGTAATCGTATTCAAGACCTTCTGTAAGTCTGTCGGAAAGCGACTGGATCTCCGGAGAAACTGCTGTAACGGTAGCTTTACGATATTCCTCTGCTTTAACAAGCTCAGATAAAAAAGCGTCTGCTGCGCTGTATGCATCGTTATTGTATATTGCTGCGTCCTCAAGGAAATTTCCATATTCGTCGGCTGTTATATTACAAAGACCGTTTTCAAGCAAATATTCATAAATATTTCTTTCGCTGTAATATCTTATATTATAGCTCATGCTTGGAGGAAGACGGCGCAGATTTGTAAAGACTTCGCCTTTATCGGAGCGGGCACTGTAGCGAGCCCCTGTGTTTCCTACGTTAGCTTTTGTGATCCTCAGAGGAGCAAGCACATATACAGCGGAGAAGTCTCTGGGATAAATTACGCTGTAGCTCTCCTCCTCGGAAATGCCGTCCAGAGCTTTTGCAAACGGGTATTTTTCATAAAATGACGGGTCGCTTTCCGCAGCCTTGGAAACATCCTCCGCAAGCTTTTCATAGCTCATAAACTCTGCTGTGGCTTCCCATCTTCTGCTTCCGTCCATGCTGACTGTGGATTCCCATCGTCTTTCGTCACTGTTATATACATCAAAGACCTGAGTTTTCATATATGTTGAGTTGTCAGTGCTTAAATAATACAGCAGCTTACTTTCGCCTTTGAGCAGGTCATCGGAGTTTCCGGAGTATTGGTTGTACGCACCCTCGTAGACAGTTTCTCCGCTTCCTCCGAACTGGAAAACGTTAGTGAATGCCTCGAACTTTTCATAGTAGGGAGTCTCGTTCGGCTTAGGGATAAGCATTGCCAATATTACAGAAGCAACGGCAAAGTCGGTATATATTATAAGTATAAGCGCTGAGCTGCCTGCTTTTTTAGAATTTTTCAGCATATTTTGCCTGCTGTAAAAAATAAACAGAAACAGATTGATGGCAGCAACGACCATAATATAATATGTTGACAGAACCACTGCTGCTTTTATAGCGATGGCAAATGGTATAAGGCTTATCAATGCAATAGCTGCGGAACGGTAGATGACCCGGGTAAAATAGTATACGGTGGAGGTGAAAAAGAATCCCAGCATCAAAATAAAGACAAGCGCAAAGGAAGGTCTTGTATCAACTGCCTGAGCGCCTGAGAAAAACCACTGTACAAATGCGAAAATGTCTTGTCTCCCGCTTATAAAGAAGCCTGGTACAAAGCTCATACCAATCAGAATGGCTGTATAAGCAAGTCCGCCGAACCGGATCTTTTTCAGCGTGCTTAAAAGAGCGAACAGCGCAGCTGTCCATACCATAGCGACGGCGGTATAGATGTCGAAAACATTATCAGTATAGATGTTAAGAGCCGCAGACATTATCACTGCGCACAGTGCAAAGGGTAGGATAACCTCGTTATAACGTCCGGCGGCTTCTTTGATCTTATTTGTTGAAGTCATGACCATGCTCCCCTGCGGGAGCATCACTCCTTTCGCGTATGTTAGTGGATAAGCTGACTATTTCTTTTTGCGTGAGACCATAACAAGTACCGTTGCAAGCACTGCGATTATCATTGCCATAACAACAATGACTATTACTACTCCTATGCTCAGACCTCCGGAGGACTGCTGTACCTCCGCTGAAACAGTCCCGGCAGCAGGAGCAGCTGAGGCAGCCTCTGCTTCTGTATTTGCGGGTGTGTTTTCCGTTATGGCATCTGCTGCATCTTCTGCGGCAGCGGCTTCTGTTTCGGGATAGGCGTCATTGCTTTCCGCCGGTGCTTCTGCTGTCAGAGTATACTCTCCGGTAAGATCGGCGGAAAGTGTCATATTCTGCTGGAGCCAGCTCTGGTAGCTTTCCTCGGAATCCTCATAGCAGTGTATCGACGCACTTACGTTGCGGAAAACGTCTCCTCCGAGAGCGGGAGCGTCCTTTCCGTATGCATAGATGTCCTTAAGAGCGTTGCAGTCGGCAAAAACGCTTTCTCCTATCCTTGTGACATCAGGACCTATAGAGATCTTTTCAAATCCGCATTTGCTGAATGTGTTTGGATATATCTCGGTAATTCCGGCAGGAATTACAAATTCTGTTATAGCCTTGCAGTCCTGGAAAGCTCCCTCACCGATATACTGTACTGCTTCTGAGACAGGGAAGCTTTCAAGTGTCTCACAGTAGGCAAAAGCGTAATCTCCGATCCTTGTAACGGTGGAAGGTATGGTTATCTTTGTCAGCTTGCGGTTGCTTGAAAAGGCGTTGCTGCCGATCTCCACAGTATTTTTTGGCAGGGAAATAAAGGAAAGCTGATTCCGGGAGGTCAGTGCATTTTCCGGGATAACGCCGCCTTCCGTTTCAGTGCCTGCAAGCTCAAGGATCTCCAGATTAGGTATGGCTGTCAATGCGGAGTAATCCTGAGCGTTAAGAGTTCCGGACAGTACAGCCACATTTTTTATGAAGTTGTAGTCCGTGCCGTCAGCGGCTTCGCTTATTGCTTCGGCAAGCTTTCCGGTCTCAAAGCTTTTTACCACGAGGTCTGCGGGATCCGTTTCCGCACTTACTTTGGATGCCAGAGGCATTATAACGATACCCATAAGCGTTGCCACAGCCAGAATTAGTATCAGTATCCTTACAGCCAATTTCTTTCTTTTGGGTCTCGGAGTTGAATATGTATTCTTGTTATTCTTTTTTGCCATAGTTAATTTTCTCCTGTTTCATTGTCTTGGTTGACATTATTATCATTTGCGGCGCTGCTGTCGGGTTCTTCACTGATGTCGCTGCTGCTGTTATCCTCTTTATTGACGGTTTCTGCATTGTCTTCGCTGCTGACGGCTCTGCTGTCACGTCCGATGGAAAAGCGTCCGGCTACCTGTATGCCCTGGGGAGTAAACAGCAGGACGTCGGTAGTAAGCGGATTCTTTGCTTTCCGGTATTCACTCAGAATGACTGTTCCCAGACCCTCCAGAATATCGTTTGTAATGTTTTTCAGCACAAGCAGGCTTTCTCTTGAGGGAGCGACCACAAGAAATTTTGCTCCCAGACGTTCATACACTACCGATCGGAAATCATTGCACAGAATAAGCGAGCTGCAAAGCACAGGGGAGGAAATCTTGAAATCCAGTGCTTTTATATCTCCGCAGAGGGTCTCCTCACCGATCTCCGCTTTGGAGAGTATCTTGCACATATTTCTGTCCGCTACGGAAAAGACTACTTCCCGGGGAACTCCCCAGCGTTTAAGCAGGCTTTCATCAAGATGATGTATGGTCTCGTCGTTGGAGGTATAGACGACTACCTTTTTCAGCCCTTCCACGAAATCCATATATATCATGTCGCCATTGATCTCCTGCTCTCTCATTATCATAAGACGGAGAAATTCCTGCCCGTTGGTAAAAGATACCATTCTACCTTCAGTCCGGAAATCCTGTTCAAGCTGACTTACAAGTCTTTCCAGAATTTCCTCGCTGTGGGTCATTTCGTACTGCCGTTTTGCTTCACCAATATCAAGTTTAAAAGAATCCGTTCCGTTTGAGACTTCATATACAGTGTCACTTTCCTTTTCTGCTATGTAAAAGTCCTGCCTTTTCAGCGCGTTTTTAAAATCATTTTCAAACTTGTTTTCAAACCTGTTTTTTCCAAGCAGCTCTCCAAGCTTTTCCGCAAGCTTCACAGCCGCGCCTCCCTTGCTAAAAAATACACTATTAAAATAATTATAGCACATTTTGATAAATTTGTACAGTCCCTTAAAGAAAATTTGCATAATAATTTCATGAGTTAATATTTTGTAAACATATAGTGTAAATCATAATTTAGCAACAGGGACACACTTCAATTTTGCGCTGTGCGCAAAATTGTCTAGCTGGTCGAGCTG
>JAFLUJ010000248.1 GCA_022511485.1 Oscillospiraceae bacterium
TATTATTGTAGTCAGTTTCTTAATAACATCGATCCTTACATGGACAATAATGTTTATAAAATGTCGCTGCTGTAAAGTTCATATTCCCATACAGGAATATAGAGCAACTAATACAATATATGCGTTTTTTATTCTTACGGCTTTTATTAACATTGTATCTGCTGTCCTTTTAATAAAAAATGATCCGCCGCGTTATTATTCATTTACTGAAATGGTAAAAGATAAGCATAAGCTTATATTATATATATCATTTGCGGCTTTATTTCTTTTCACAAGTTTCTTTTTTCCAAAAACCTATTTAACGGAAAAGGGTATAATGAACGTCTACGAATTTTACCCCCGTGATGCTGTGAAATATTCAATACAAAAGGCAGGAAATCAAAAATTTATACGTCTGCATATAAAGAACAACAAATTTTCTGACCCAATGTATGTAATAAAAAAGGCTGATAGGTATAAGGCCATACCTGTACTTGATGACCTTTACGGATGGTTTGACGGAACCTTTGCCGAAAAGAAACGGAAAAATTATATCCTCCGAAATTATATGACTGTCATGGTGATAAGTCTCCTGCTCGGCGGGAGCTTGTTTGCATTGTATAAAATTGAAAAGCCTTTTGTCATTGTGGGAGACAGGCTCGTCCGTACCGATTCAGAATATGTTTTATTCAGCGACCTGATCTTTCATTCATATACATACGCCGATTATTATAAATATTTACCCGAAATTGAGGAAAAGTATCATGAAATATATGAGTCTATGATGACGGAATATTCTGATTGCCTTGATAATTATAAATTCACATCAAAGGATCTGAACGGACTTAAAGATATGCTGAATCTGAAGCACTTGTGTATGCATAGCATTACCGATCTGACAGCCATAGGAGAGGTCACAACACTTGAAGGGCTTTATTTCGGAGGTGCAGATCAATTTGATAAGCCGAAGGACTTCACTCCCCTTAAAAATCTTACAAATCTGAAATATTTTGTAGGTCTGGGACTTAATGATCTTAACGATCTGACTGTCTTTGAAAACGCTGATGATCTTATGTTCTTTGAGCTTACATATGCAGACATACAGAAGGGACTTGATGTGATCGGCAGCAAGAATGATCTTACAATATTATGGTTGAGCTTCTGTACAGCAGATGATTTTTCCCCTATCGGAAACTGTAAAAATTTAAAGGTCCTTTATCTTAATGATACAAATGTGAATGATATCAGTTTTCTTAAAAATCTTACCGGGCTTGAAAAGCTTAATATAAGCGGAACAAATGCTGAGGATTATTCTGTATTGCTTGAAATGCCCTCACTGACCAATTTATCAGCACGTGAAGGCGCTATACCGGATGATATTCTGGAAAAGCTTGAAGAAAAAGGGGTCGAGATCGGTCTTGCCAAAAGAAAGACAGGAGAATTAATATGATACGTATAGGTCACGGTTATGACGTTCACAGGTTGACAGAGGGACGTAAACTTATTCTTGGAGGAGTTCACATCCCCTATGAAAAAGGACTGCTTGGACACTCTGACGCGGACGTGCTTGTCCATGCGATAATGGACTCCATGCTGGGAGCTCTTGCTCTGGGAGACATAGGAAAGCATTTTCCGGACACCTCTCCCGAATATGATGGAGCTGACAGCATCGAACTATTAAAAAAAGTTTCGGAGATTATTTCCGGAAAGGGATATGCGGTTGGAAATATTGACAGTACCATAATATGCCAGTCTCCCAAGCTTGCGCCATATATTGAACAGATGAGGGAGAACATAGCTTCCGCTTTGGGATGCGATGTCTCACAGATAAGCGTCAAGGCTACCACTGAGGAAAGACTGGGCTTCACAGGTTCGGGAGAAGGCATTGCTGCTCACGCGGTCTGTGCTTTGCAAAAAGAGGTAACGAAATAAAATAGGTATGCATATTATATTGCAGGGGCAGAATACTTCTCCCCTGCATTATTTTATCCGAAACGGAATTGAAAGGACAGCAAATTAATGAAGAAATATACGATCGCTTTCAGCTCTGTTACCGTTGCCATGAAGGCTCAGAGCGTTTTCCGTTCGGAGGGCATAGGTACGGAAGTCATCCGCACTCCGAAAAACCTCGCCTCAGGCTGCGGCTACAGCCTGATCTATTACGGAGACATAGAAACGGCAATGGGGATACTTGAAAAAAGAGGGATAAAATGTAAAGCCATTA
>JAFLUJ010000249.1 GCA_022511485.1 Oscillospiraceae bacterium
GTACTTTGCTTTTCCCCCTGCAAACGCAGGTTGCCTTTTAACTGCTGCCTTGTGCGTATCCTCTCAAATTCCTGTTGGTATGTAGGGGATTGTATCTCCTTAAGGTGATAATTCAGATGTGAGCGTGAGCTGTCAATATCCTTGTTGCTGTAATTTTTATTCTTACGTTCATTGTGTCGTTCCATAAGAGGGACGGCATTCATTTTATGGTTTTCATTCCTTATGATCGCATAGCTCATATATCAAGCCTCCTTTTGATATGTCGGGAAATTTCAGGGGAAACCTATTCTTCCGGAATAGTTCTAACACACTAGGACTATTTTCTTCGCAAATAGTCCTGTGTGCCAGCCGTTCCCTCTGGACTCCCTTTTTATAGCGGACACAGCCGCCAACGAAACACAGGAGCATAGCTCCTGTCCACACGCATATTACACGCGATTTACACGCCGATTGGAAAACAGGGCGTGTAGGCGTGTAACAGCGCAGGCAAGCCATTTGCGGCGTGTAAGAGGCGTGTTTTTACACGCGTACACGCCTTAAATGACAATCGGTACATAACTTGTGTGAATACCTTTGAAACCTCTCACCCGCTGCTTGTCCCGATTGATTATGTTGGTATCATATTTGATGTGATACTTGTCCGCATTGCTTCTGAGCCAACCGATAAATGTTTCCCTTTTCAATGCGGTCAATGCGTTCCGACTGCACCATTGATAGTATCCTCCGTAAAGGTCATTACTGCTTGCTTGCAGATTTTCTCCAAAGGTCACATAGGTATCTTCCTGCAAAAAGTCAATAATGTTACAATTATCCGACATTACATCAGCAACATTCTGTCTGGTTTTCTCCGAAACAGTAAACCGAAAATTATTTCCTATCAGACGTTTTAACCCATCGAACATCCAGCAGAATATTTTTTCTTTCTCTGCAATAAAATTTTCGGCAAGGTACGGATCGTCGATACGGTCAGGAGGTTTTGGTTTTGTGGAGAGTATCAATAACCGTCTTGCAAATCCGTCCGACTTGTCATAAAGAGCTTTCGGAGAGCCATTGCCCAAACATAAAAATCGTGGATAAAGGATCGCCTGCTCTGATTGCTGTCCCTTTGCTTCAACGTCAATGGGAATTTCACAGGTCACCATATTTTTTATCATTCCTGTTGATTGCAGTGCGGTGATCTGCATATCATCATCAAGCATAAGCAGCTTATTCTGCAAATTGTACCGAAAAAATTTATCCGTTTCGATACGCTGAAAGCTGCCAGTGAGCATAGAATTTTTGAAAATCTCCTGCAATACAACTCCAATGCGGCTTTTCCCCTCACCGCCGTTTCCGATAATGAACATCATAGCCTGTCCTTTTGTAGAGGGGATAAGGCAGTAACCGAGGTACTCCTGCAAGGTATATATGTCCTCCATATCCAGTAATTCCATAAGGAACAGCAGGAAATTATCGGGGTAGTAAACACTATTCCATATTTCGGGACGGTAGAAAATATTCAGCCTGTTTATGCAAAACCGCTTTTCGGGTATCCACGTTCCGTCAGTTTTAAGAACACCATTTAGCAAGTGGATTTCGTCCTCCCGAACAGGGATAGGCGAGCTGTGGCAATGCAGCTTTAATGCGTCAAGGAGAGCTTTTACCTTTCGGGATATACCCGTAGTTACAAACTCCGTAAGCATTAATGATATTTCGTGGCAGATGTCATTTTCGTTCACTTCACCGTCAATACCGAACAGCTTTCCGCCGATACATTTCAGAGGACGTTTCTGCACAAACGCTGTGCAGAATTCGACCTCATTGACGGATTTACCGTCATACCACACAGGGTAGTCCATTATGCAGCACCTCCCAGATATTCAAGGAGAGCAGCTTTGCTGATAAGGATTTTCCCCCTTTTTCCCTGACCCGTTCTTATGTAAGGTATCTTGTCCTGTGCGATAAGCTGCCGGACAGTATGTTCCGAAAGTCCGCTGACAGCCTGTGTACACTCCTTGATTGTCAGCATTTCCACAGGCACAGAGGGTTTGGAAACTGCCTCCGTCTCTTTTTCCTCCACTTCGATCACTTCGTTGAGTAATGCCACTATTTGAGCGATGAGCTCCTGTTTGGTTTTCATTGTCAATAATATCGACCTCCTGTATTTTGTTGATTTTAATTTATTTGAAAATGCTGTGGCGAGAGGATACCAA
>JAFLUJ010000250.1 GCA_022511485.1 Oscillospiraceae bacterium
TTGTTTTACCTCCGCAGATCGGGCCATATATCCACAGAGAGGTTTTTCGATTGTCGCTCACTTCTGCACCTCCATTATGGTATAGATCTGCGTCTCTGCGTCTGGCTCTTTAGTTACTGTTGGAATTATTTACTATTCAACTATTGTACTGATTTTGATTACAGTGAAATAATGTGCTTAAATTTTCCACTAATAGGATTTGCTTCGGGGGGCTTCTCTGATAAAACAACTTCAACAGTCACGCCGTTTTGTGCTAAATGGCTTTCAACCGCCTGCTTTGCCTCAGCAAATGCTTTTTGCTGATCTACTGCAAGCAAGCGCAATTCTAAACGATCATTACAGATTTGTATAAGCTGAAAACGTTCTACACCATGCACTTCCTTTAGTGTGGCATAAAGAGATAGCGGGGCAATTCTGATACCGTTTGCAAAAGTCAGAATATCATCTGTCCTGCCCTCCAAAGTAAGCCAAAGCCGTGTATTTCCGCATTGACAAGGCTCGTTATGCAACACAATCCTGTCGGTAATTTCAAAGCGAATAATTGGGCAGATTTTATTTGCAAGGTTCGTGAGCAACACCTTTGTAGACTGTGTTCCAAAAGGAACGGGCTGATTATTTTCGTCAACTGCTTCAAGTATAACCCAGTCGTCATTGATGTGAAAATGCTGCTCCGTACATTCGCAAGCAACCGTGCCGCCTTCTGTGCAGGAATAGTTTGTTTGCACATAACAGTCGAAAGCATGGGATAAATGTTGACGAACATCGGCGTTTAGTTTTTCGCCGCCTGTCATAATGATTGCAGGGTGAATGTGAAGATGTCCCTTTTCCTGCTCCGCGGCAAGAAGTTCCATTGCAGTAGGATAACAGCCTATCATTGAAGGTTGAAAGTCGTTCAGCACATTAACGATTTCCGATGTTGGCTTGCGGACGTCACATGTTTTCATCTTTGCTTTTTTCCACGGCATTTTACGAAGATTGTATTTGACTGATCCGCAGCCAAGGTAAAAGCCATTGTCTGCAAACAAAGCGATCGTTTTTCCTCCACTTCTCATAAAGGACTTCATATCCTGCTTTCTTGCAAAGCTACGCAATACGCCAATGGCAGAAGATACATTGATTGTCGTATCATCGTACAGGACAATGCAGGGGGTGCCCGTTGAGCCGGAAGTTGTGTAGACTAAATATTTCCCGGCAAGTTTCCTGCCAACATTTGAAGTATCTGCCATGAAGCGATCTACCATATCCCTTGTAATGCTTCTGTCCGTCAACCAGTCGTCAAAGTGCGCCATCAGATCAGATTTATTCGTGACAGGTAGCGAGGATAGCGGGGCACTTTCGTCTATGCCTTGATAAAGATTTGAAAAATACGGACTGTTAGCTTTGGCATGGGCTACAAGTTCCTTTAAGCGCCGTTGCTGCAAGGAATAACGTTCTTCCTTTTTCATTTTATCCGCTTTGTGAGTAACAGCGATAGCCTTTAGTAAACCTATTGTTTTCATAGCTGCCCCTTTGCTCCATTTACCATATCTGAAACTGTTCGTTTCATCATCTTTTCAACCTGATCGTTGCTAAAATCCATGTGATTAACACAAATCATCGTACTAATTCCGATAAGGAATAAGCAACTGCGGAGCAATATGTCTTTACAGCTATTTTCCTCCAAATGGTACAGCTCTGTCATTTTTGAAATTAGCCTCTTGTTACTTTCAAAGCCCATCATAACTTCAAGAAAATTGCTACCGTCAAATTCATTAGAAAGATATAATAATCGGAATAGATTAGGTCTATGTTTTGCAAGATCAATTACCCAGTTTGTTACCTGTTGGAAAAAATCAGATCGGTCCTCAAAGGCAAGAACATCTTTTACAAATAGGTCGCAAGCATAGCGAAAAGTTGCCTGTCTTAATTCTTCCATTGTGGGGAATTGACTAAAAACAGGCTGAATAGAACAGCTTAACGCTTTTGCCACGCTGCGAGAGGTAACAGCCATTATTCCTTGTTCCTCCGCAATCTTAAAAGCCTGTTCTAAAATCATATCCTTTGTTATCTTTTGTCTCGGCGGCATAGATCATTTCTCCTTAAATATGTCATTTGATATATATCATATGATATATTATAGCCAATTCTCCGTCAGAAAGCAATAGCT
>JAFLUJ010000251.1 GCA_022511485.1 Oscillospiraceae bacterium
TCGACGTCACTTACTTCTAATCGGAGAACCTCTCCCAGCCGGAGTCCACAGCAGTACAGGATACGAAACAGGACTGGCATGATTAGGTGCCGGTTTGGAACTGCCGGGGAATAGTGGCAGCAGTCAATCTGCCTAAATAAGCGACGCAGCTCATCTTCGCTGTAAATATGCGGGATGTATTTAGGTTCTTTGGGACACTCGTTTGTTGGAAAAATGAAAGCATCTTGACCCAAACTGACCATATAGGCTGCCAAGTGGGATATGACAGTCACCCGGTTGCGTAAAGTCCCCGGCTGTTCATACGGCCTCATGGTTCCCCAAATGTCCAACATATCTCGTGTAACCGTACTTTCATTGGGAAATTGTTCTAAGCAGAACGCATCAAACTTCCGAAGCACCCTGACTTGTTCATCATATTTGTATCCTAACGCACGTTTCTGTTCAACTAATCCAGTCATGTAGGGAGCCAGTTTGCTGCTGAAAATTTCGCTCACAGGCCCACCTCCGTTGGATCAAGTGCGCATTCACGCAAAAGCTCAATGTCGGTCTTGACATATACAACTGCAGAATCCGGACTTGTATGACCAAGGGCGGAGGAAATAGTATGAAATGACTCCCGATTTTCCTGTAAGCGATTTGCCAGGGTATGACGCAGAGAATGCATCCCGCGCTTCTTACGAGACTGATCCTGTATATCAGTCAGTGACAGATACTTTTGGATCGTCGCATGCAAGTGGTTTTCATCTGCGTAATTTTTGAAGGGAGGGATATGTGTCAGAAAAATGTAGGGAGAATCAATTTGGGGCCGGCCGCTTTTCACATAATCAATAATTGCCCAACCGACATCTTTCAGCAACGGGAGATATACGCGATTACCTGTCTTCTTTTGCACAAATGAAATGCTGTTTTTTCGCCACTCAATGTTTTCAAATTTGAGATTATTGACATCGCCAACCCTAATTCCCAGACGGGCAACCAACAGTATAATAGCATAGTCACGTTTTCCGGATGGATTTCCTCTGTCTATGGCAGCGAGCAGTTTCAGAACTTCTTCCTTTGTCCATATGGAGGGAATTTTTGTCTGTGTGCGTACAGAAACTTTGCCGATAAACTGACTGAGATCCTTGCCAATATACTCATTTCTAAAGAGATAGCGCAAAAACACTCTGACAGGGCCAAGCGCCGATTTAACTGTATGACGGTTTTGTCCTGTCAGTGTTGTTGTGTAACCGTATAAAAGCTCTACAGACAAATCAGCCAGTTGAGTTAATCCCTGCTTTTCCAAATGATCCATGAAGCGCATGGCAGATCTCTGATAGCTGTCAATTGTTTTAGGACTCCGCCCTGCCTCTGATAGATATTCACAAAAAGATAGAACTGCCTGGTTATGTTCTTCAATCGCAAGCATAGACTTCGGACCAAGATATCGGTTTACAAATGGCCTGCCTTCTGCTGTATCGCACAACATTTTATAGGCTCGCAGGACTTTTCTTTTATAACATTGGCGACGCATGAGAACAGTTTGCTCTGTGATTCCATAATGCTCTTGTAAACATCGCGTTAGTGTATCCCGCAAGAAATATTGCTCGCCAAATGACTTTGAAAACGCGGAGAAAACTCTAAAAATATAGTGGTATTGTGATATCACTTTGTCGGATTGCCCTCGCTCAGCAAGCTTTTGCTCCAGTTCTAAGGTCACTTCTGATATTAATTTTGGATCGCTCATGTAATTCCTCCTACAAAAATATTGGGGTTGTCCCACAAATATCTTAGCAGAAAAGAGGTAATATCTATATGCTTTTTGACATCAACAGATCAAATTATGCAAAGTGTTTAGCGGAGAAGTGCTTGAATCTCAACACTTCTCCGCTTTCACTTTACATTAACAAACACTTGGCATTACCATCTGCTGCCTGAGAACCGATATGGCTTTTCAAGGTGGTCAGCTCCTCCGGCGTGAGAGCGCCGGTCACCCGGCACTCCGCTACGCCCCAGAGTTGCCGTTCACGTTTCTCAACCCGGAAGAAGGCGGAGTGGACTTTCGTATTTACCGAGTCGTCCTCGCCATACCAGTGCATGACGCCGCGCTCACTTTCTTCCGGCATATAGTTTTTTTGCAGCGCGGCGGCGATGAGGCCCTC
>JAFLUJ010000252.1 GCA_022511485.1 Oscillospiraceae bacterium
TTTAAATAATTTTGAATTGACTCATATTCATGTTCAGGGAATGATATTTCTTCAAGCATACAATAAGCCTCCCAACAATCTATCAGTCTGCATAGTATAATAATAGTACAAGATAGGGTGATCATATATTAGAAATCATACCACAAAACTACAAATAAGTCAATCGTTTTATACTATTCTTAATCTAAAACATAGACAATGTATAAAAAATGTGATTAGATCCACACACCTTGTCAGAATGTTATGTTCATAAAGTCAACCTTAGGAAACAAAATGTCTGTAAATAATAAATAAAAATTCAGCATATGGCACTTGCTTAATGAAATATTTTTTAATAATTTTAAATATTTCGTTATATAAATAATATAAAATATGAAATTTCAAATTACTATTGACAAGTATATTATATGTGGTATAATATACATCGTAGGCATTTTTACTGGAGGGATATTATGGAAATCATTCCATATCTTGAATATAGTCTTTATGAGATGTTTCATATGTTCATATTCTGGTCGTTTGTCGGCTGGTGCATTGAGGTGTGCTGGATGACGCTGGAGACCGGAGAGTATCAGAACCGGGGATTTCTCAATATGCCGATATGTCCGATATACGGCTTTGGAGTTCTCATGGTAGTTATATTCTTCAGACCGATCTCCCACACATTCTTTCCGCTGTTTATTACGACGGGACTGCTCTGTACAACATTTGAGCTTCTTGTGGGTCTGGGAATGGAAAAGCTTTTTGGTGCAAGATGGTGGGACTACTCCCATGAAAAATTCAATTATAAGGGATACATATGTCCTAAGATCTCGATATTGTGGGGTCTTGGCTGTGTACTTGTGGTAAGGATAGTACATCCTACAGTTGAGATGATAATCGACCATATACCGGTAAAGGTCGGGCTTGGGCTTATTGTAATATGGTCTGTTCTTATTGTGATAGACCTTATTTCCTCAATTTGTGCGGTCAATAAGCTTAACAATCGTCTGAAACAGATCGACGAGATCTCCAAGGTCATGCTTCTGAGCGCTGTCAAGATCGGTGAGAACCTTGCGGAGAAGACTCTGGAGACAAAGGAAAAATACGATAAGATCATAGAGGCAAAGGACGCCAAAACTCAGGAATGGCGTGAACGGTATGAGCATATAATAGCCGGTAAGGACGGAGAATCCCGATTTGCGGAGATACGCCAGAAATATGGTCGGATAGTTGACGCTGCCGATTTTAAGGTAAGTGAGTGGAAGGAAAAGTACGAAAAGGTCATCGGAGCGCGTGACCGTTCGGTTGAAAGACTTATCAAGGCATTTCCTCAGCTTCGTTCAATATCCTATTCGGAGTCTATGGATACGCTGAAAAAAAAGCTGTCTGAGCTTTCGATACGGTCTAAAAAGGGAAAAAATACCGATGAAAACGATGAGACTGATATTTCCGGTCAGGATGATGAATAATTTTCGATGTTAATGAGGAAATTGATATGAATATAAAAAGGATACTTCCCATGTTGCTTACAGCGGCTGTTTTCTGCGGCTGCGGGGAGAGCGGAGACACAGAGGATACCACTGTTTCCGAAAGTGAGACCATTGAAACGACTACTGAAAATGAGTACAAGTATGCACTTGTCCGGGGCTGGACGGGAAAAGAGCTTCTTGACAGTATTTTTTACTGCGGGGAGTACCACTCCTTACCACTTTTACCTGAGGAAAACGACGGATTCACCCTTTCGGAGAATGTTCTGATTTTTCCGGACGGCACATATGCGTTTGCTGAAACAAATGAAGATGGGGAAGTTACCTTCCTGCGTTTTGAAAGGATGTCCGCTCCTATGGATTTTTCCGTGTACGGAGTAGGATTTGATTCTTTTCCTGATGATATTCCCCAAAATATCGGAATCGCCGATAATATTTACGGGGACAAGGAGGAGACCATAGTCTACAGCTTTTACGGCGGAGGTATCTCCGAACTGACCTTTTCTTATACCGATAAACAGCTTGATTACGTCCAAATCAGATGTTAAGACTGTTGCTCGGGGTAATTTCATGTGTATATTATAAATAGTAGCGCAAATTGTAATCTAATATATTGTTCCTGCGCTCCTATCGGGGGAGACCCTTTTGAAAAAGGGTCATCCCC
>JAFLUJ010000253.1 GCA_022511485.1 Oscillospiraceae bacterium
TTTGCTTCTCATGCCCTCGATACCACAAGCGGCTTATCTTCCCAGAATGTGCAGACGTATTGCTCTTGTCATGAGTAAGTGTGCAATTATCTAAAAAGTTAATAATCTCCAAATACTCACTGAGAGAACTTACACTATAATTTTTACACGTCTGCTGCATTATTAAGTGCCTCCCGTCTGCATTCCTGACTCGGGCTCGTAGTCCCTATTAATTGGATAAAACTGCTCATATTTATTCCAACTTAGATAGTAATAGCTTAGGACAAAGGAAAGTGTATCTTTAAAGAATTCGCCACGCTCTTTTAGTTCAAATTCAACGGCCATATCTGCATTGTTATAATAATCTCCGACTTTGGTAAATATTTTAAGTATATCCTCTTGCCAGAAAGAGTTACTATTTCGCTCTTTTGATATTAAGCGATATAACTCATCACAGTGCTCTCTAAGGAAATGCGGCCTTCTATCATTCAATCTTTCTAAAATATACTGTGCAAAGTGAATCGTATTCCACAAAACCTGCAGCAACTGATACAAGGCCTCACAAGAAAGCTTATGTTCTGACAAAAGGTGAGCCTGCAAATCATTATTCAGTAGGGGCATTACAAGGACACCATTGAATTGAACACTATACTTTAGAATATTTGTAAGATGATTGCAATAAAAGGTCCACATGTCAAATGGCAATTTATTCAAATCTAACTTCTTGTCCACCGCATCAATTACGTTGTTCAAATAACGCACGCAGGCTTGGCGGAACGTCTCTTCAGAAAACTCGGAATCATGGGCTATAAGAACCTGGCAGACCAATGATAGGCGTTCAAGATCCAGCGATGCTTTGGTATTGGATCGACATTCCCTGCAAACAGAATCGTTATTGGCCAAAACTCTGAGATACCCAAGTACTTTTAACTGAAGGGAGACGCACATACCCAGATCGGCAAAGGCCTCACGATAGAGAATCGCACTTTCATTTACCAGAGCGTCAATCGTGCTACGGGAGATGCCGCACAACACTTTATTCAAAGAGTCGTTAAACAAATCCCCCTGTTCTAAATCATTGCCCAGAGGAGCAATCAGGGCTTGTACTCGAGGAGCGCTTAGCAGCAGCCAATCATGGCTTGCCTTGTTATGAAATTTTTCCCTTAATCTCAGCCGCATTAGACTATGGATTTGCTCCAGAAGTTTATTGCGGCGGTTGTACTTGATTCGACCCGTTTGACCATCTATAAGCCATCGATAAAGTTGATTGCAATCCTTAATAGTTCTAAGACAGTCAAAAATAGTATATTTAAGGTTCTCCAATAACAGTTCCAGTTCAAATGTCGCTTGTTCCGCCTCTCCAGTACGGATGGCGAGAGTTCTGCATTCAGATAAAATACCTTTGTTATAGTTAGCGACTTTAGTATAAATCGTTTCGATCCAATGATCCGTTTCTTCCGCCGAACAAGCAAAAATATTTTTGGTGGAGCAAATATCCACTATCAGGCTATCTACAAGATCTTCAATATTGAGGGCCTGTTTACTGAACTCTTCATCGACGGAATAACTCCGTAATTTCATAACAAGCTCTTGTGCCGCTAACATAATATGTCCCCAATGTCCTTGCTCAACATCCAAAGCCATTTTATAAACTAGCGGTGGTAGCATTGCATCTATCTTATTCCATTCCACTTGCCTGCCATTTTGCAGGTTCTGCTCCATTTTGCAAAGCAAATTATGAACGCACTGATAATCGGCGACCCACGTAATATCCTCATGGACTTTTACACTAAATGCCATGTTAAACAGTGCTTGTATTTGTTCATCGACTTGTTGCGGTGTTAAATATGGGACATTTCGAATAAAACTTTCATGAACACAAAAGAAGTCCTCGGCAAGGAATCTAACTAAATTGCTCAACAAGGCACCTATGTTAGACTTGCTATGAACATCTTTAGAGTAGCTTTTAAAGGTGTCAATTAACAACTGTGAGACTTGCTCGATAAACAATGTGTCTTCAATTTGACCAAATGCAATATAGGTTGCATCTTCGCTTGATTGAGAAACCCATTCCCGCACTGTGTATTGAGCTACTTTGTGCAGAATAAAGCCCAGCAATTCATCGTTACGCTCAG
>JAFLUJ010000254.1 GCA_022511485.1 Oscillospiraceae bacterium
TGTAAAGTTTAAATTTTTTATCTAAAAATTATCTCGTTCTGCATAGCCTTCATTATCTTGTCGTAGACTTTCCAGTCGGGCATAAATTCAGTAAGCTGCGAGTAGAAATCCTTTGAATGGTTCTGATGAAGAAAATGCGTGAACTCGTGACATACAACTGCCTCAATGCAATTAGGCGGCAGTTGTATCAGATATGTGCTGAATGTAAGTATGCGTTTCTGACTGCGGCAGTTGCCCCAGCAGGATACCATTTTTCTGAATTTTATTTTATCGGGGAACGGAATACCTTTTTTTCTGAATCGAGGGTACAGTTCTCCGCATAATGCAGTAACATAATCGGAACATTCGGCTCTCAAAAATTCCTCAAACACATACTTTTTCAAAGAAAAATTATGGGGGTCTGTAACGAACATATTCATTTTGGAGCCGCTTATATTGATGAAGTTTCTTGCGCCGCTGTACACGGCAAGCGAAAGCTTTTGTCCTAAGAAATATATGTACTCGCCTGTCTTGTACTCTTTTTCGGGAGGAAGCTTTTCGGCTGCAAGCTGCTGCTTTCTGATGCTGCTTAAAATAAATTCCTCATTTTTGTGCAGGAACCTGTCGATGTCCTCCTGCTTTGCCCTTATGGGTGCGGAAACACGCACACCCTTTTTGATATGCACGGAGAGAATTATGTTCTTGATTTTCTTGTAGGTAAGCTCGTATTCTATCGTTTTGCCGCCTAAAACTATAGCTTTTCTGCCGCCGGCAGGGGCTTTTGGTGCTTTAACCGCAGTATTTATAACCGCCGATCGAGTCAGAGCAGGGAGAATCCTGTCAAGCTTTGACAACAGGAATTTTTCTATAGAATCTACGCTTGTATCAGGCGGAGAGGATACGCACAAGCCTTTCTCAGGGGTAACACGCATGTTTATGTTCTTTACGTTTTTTACCTCGTGGGTGTACTCAATTTTCAGACTGCCCGACCTGAGTGTTCTCCGAAAAGTTTTCATATATTCGCCTCCAACTCTAATGATACCACAAAATCAAAGATTAGTAAACAATAAAGTCAGATTTAATGAGGATAGTTTTTCCTTGATATAGAAGTCGGAGTGTGGTATAATTATTATGTAATACTACTTCTGTTCTGAAGTGGGGATAAACCGAATTGTGCAATTTGAGTCTTAAACTAATATTGCTGTAAAGGGACGGCAGTCCCCAACATCCTTGCCCCTTCCTTTTTAAGGGAAGGGGTTGGGGGTGGGATACTGAATCAAAATGTTGATTTTGATTCAGCGGTTTAAGAAACTAATTATGTTTTATCCGCCAATCAGAAATGAAACATAATCAAAAAGGAGGGCGGTATGCGTGAAGATACTTTTTGTCTGCTCAGGTAATACCTGCCGCAGTCCTATGGCGCACATGATGTTTGAGCGTATGTGCAGTGAAAATAATCTGGATATTGAGTGCAGGGGTGCAGGAACGGAAACGATGACAGGGATTCCTGCAAGTGACCATTCCGTCAATGCTATGCGTGAGATAGGGATAGATCTGTCGGGTTACAGGTCAACCTCGATAAGGGCTTTGCTTTTAGATGAGTTTGATTTGTTCGTACCTATGACCTATATCCATGCATTGATACTTATGCAGCTAGGTGTGCCGAAGAGTAAGATATATATGTTTTCAAACGATGTGTCAGACCCTTACGGCGGCGACATAGACAGATACCGCCGTACCCGTGACGAAATAGAAGAACACCTGAAAGGACTGCTCGAATTTGTGCAAAATAAGTAACGCTTTGGTGATTGAGCAAATGAATGCTGCCCATATACCGCAGCTTGTAGAAATTGAGAGAGCGTCTTTTTCCAAGCCGTGGACGGACGAGGGATTTCTTTCGGAGATTGACAACGATACGGCAAGGTTTTATGCAGCTAAAACAGGCGACAGAGTTGTAGGGTACATGGGATTTTATATTGTGTGCGGAGAAGGATATGTCGCAAATATAGCCGTTGCGCCCGAATACAGGCGGCAGGGCATAGCAGGCAGGCTTATAGAGAATGCTTTGCAGATATGCAAAAACAGCGGTGCGGAATTTCTGTCGCTGGAGGTACGCACATCTAATACGGCTGCAA
>JAFLUJ010000255.1 GCA_022511485.1 Oscillospiraceae bacterium
CGCAGGAGATAAAGTGCTGACAATGTTTGCGGACACACTGCGGAAATTTTCTTCGAAGAAGGATATTCTTTGTCGTATCGGCGGTGATGAGTTCGTAGTATTTGCGAAAGATGTGACGTCAAAGACTGCGCTGGGCAACTATGCGTCGGATATCATTACGAACTTTGCAAAGAAGATAGAGGAATTCGGATTTGATACCAAGACCTCAATATCAATCGGCATTGCCCAAATGCCTGAGGATGGAACCGAATTCACCAGCTTATACAGTTCTGCGGATAAAGCGCTTTATTATGTAAAACAAAATGGTAAAAATGCTTACTACTTTTTCAGCGACAAACTTCAGGCCGAAAATGTCCGGAGTGAAAAGACTGCTGACCTTAAATATCTGCAGGAGCTGATGAGTCGTGGCGACAGTGATATGGGAGCCTATCTGCTGGACTTCGAGAGCTTCCACCATGTTTATAACTTTATTCGCCGCTTTATCGACCGCAGTCACAATGACGTTCAGACGGTGCTTTTTACCGTAAGCGAAAGCGGAAATACACAGCTTGATGCAGCGGAGATTGAATTTGCCCTGGATCTGTTGGAAAAGGCCATCTATACCTCTCTGAGGCGTTCAGACGTTTCGACCAGATATTCAAGCAAGCAGCTCATTGTCATCCTTATGGATACAAACGAGGAAAACGGTGATATGGTGGCAGAACGCATTATCCGGGACTTCTATAAGCTTTATACAGGCGGAAGGGTCCGCATCGACTACGGCATAGCCCGCATGGACGGACAGGAATAGGATGGGGTTTAGTTAGGTAACGAATCCTGTAGCTGCTCTGCTAACATGATCTTTTCCAGACGGGTGATATCAGAAAATACAACTTTTTTTCCTCTGGAATGGAGCTGGCGAAGCCGTTTCATGTTTGTGCTGACTTCTTTATGGATGGAATATTTTACCGGTACGGGATTGTTGTTCCGGGTATGTATGTGGTCTAGATAATACTCCCTGATAGGAAACATATTCTGAAGGAGAAAGGCGGCATCTTTTCCGTCAAATTCTCCCAAGACAATGGTAAGGCATCTTCCGTATTTCTGTACCTGTTTGTCGTGGATTGCCTTGAATTTCTGCACACGTGTGCTTAAGGGAACCATCCACAGCAGGGATGTTTTTTCATCTCGGAGACAGTAAAAAGTCGGACGATATGTACCATTTTCCTTATTCTGCATAAGGTTATTGTCCTGAACTTTTTGAAAATATTCGTCTTTGATATGGTAAACATAGCCTTCCTGATAAATCATATTTCACCACCTATGAAATCAGCCCTGCCAAGCGACAGGGCCGAGAATTTTCGGGCCGGACATTTATTAGACGCTTCCGGTGAGCGAGCCATATTTTCGAGCCGTTCACTTATAGGCCGCCAACGGTGAGCGGACAATATTTTCGATGACAGGTTTCCCTGTCTCTATCATTATTATATGTTTATGCTGAAAATATGTCAATAACTAAAAAATTTTCTTGATGACAAGGAGGTAGACAATGTTCAAGACAAATTTTTACGGAAATTGCTTATGGCATGGATATTGAATTATGCGACTGTAAGCGTATCCTTAGAAATAGTGAGTGATACGCTTATTTTATTGAAAACAATTGTTTTTTTCAAAAAGACTTCCCTTGATGCAAAAAAAGATGTATAATATAAAAAACCACGCAGTGTGAGGTGTTGCTATGAATAAAGTGAATCAACTTATTATAGAGATTAGAAAGGAGACAGGTTTAAGCCGTAAAGATTTTTCTGAACATTTGGGGATTCCACTTCGGACGATAGAAGATTGGGAGGCCGGGAGAAGAACGCCCCCGGAGTACATACCCAGACTAATCAAATATCAGATTGAATATGAAAAAATAGTAAATAAAAAGACCGAAGAAGCGAAGTCTGGCAAACAGAATACAGAAACGTGATGAGGGTATTAGGATGAATTTTTAATAAAAAGGTATCTATGAAAGAGGGTCAAAGCTATGCATAAAGTATTATCAGAGATCGAAGAAATAATCAATAAAAGCATAAGTGAATATTTGCCTGATATTCAAAGCAGTGATTTGGAGGAAGACGGCAGT
>JAFLUJ010000256.1 GCA_022511485.1 Oscillospiraceae bacterium
CCCCCCCCATAACAGCGCAGGGACAATATGCTAAGTTATGATCTGCATTACTATTCATAATATACTCATGAAATTACCCTGTTCAGCAGCCTCTTATTTTTTATGACAACACCGCTGGCATCATATCCCGGTAATATTCCTCCGGGCGGCTCTGAACGGATTTCATTTCCTTTTTATTCTCGTACATTTTTTTATCCGCCTGCTGGTATATGTCCAGGAGCTTGCTGCCCCGGATCTCCTTGCTGTAAGCGGCAAATCCGTGGGCAATGCTTATCCTGAAACGCTTTTCCGGCATATCATTATGCTGCCTTACTCCCTCTGCAAATTTTTCTATTCCGTTCTCATAGACCTCCTGCATATTATCTCCTCTGAACAGTACGGCAAATTCATCTCCGCCTATCCGGAAGCACTCCGCTCCGAGGGGTTCAAAGGATTCGCAGATAATATCTGCGCTTTTTATGAGCATATCATCTCCGAAATGGTGTCCAAGGTTGTCGTTCACAAATTTAAGATCATTTACATCGAACATGATTATTCCCACAGCTGGAACGTCGTCCTTTATCTTTTCAAGGCTCGCAAGCCGCTCTTCAAAGGCAGTTCGGTTTCCCACTCCGGTGAGACCGTCATGATATGCAAGACGGTTCACAAGCTCTGTCTGAACACCGATCTTTACTGCATTTATAGTTCTTTCAAGGCTGGATATGCCGAAGCAGATTATAAATATCAGCACACCAATGCGAACAAACATCGCTGTATCCGTTGGATCTCCGTCGTAATATCTCAAAACGTCAACTACCGTTGAAAAGGCAAGCGCGAAAAACCCGATAGCCTTCAAAAAAATATAGATAGTTGCAGATCCGAACCGCACCTTTCTTTTCCTGAAAAGATACCTTGTGATGGAATAGAGCATCAGCGCTGCGCTTGTCATCATAAGGATATGCGACATGAAAAGAGTCTGGTGAATATCGGCAATACCAAGCAGATGCAGCGTCCAGCATACTATAAATTCTATGACTGATAAAATACAGATACCATTGGTAAGCCATTTGGTACGAAATCCGAAAACGGAATCCAGATAAAGAACAATAGGTGCTGATAAAAACATAAGCGATGTACAGGATATAGTCTGGAGAAGACGGCTGTCTGCAAAGAACAGTTGAAAAAGATTAGTCTCAACAATACACCATATCGCAACATCCACAGAAAACAAACCCAGATACAGAAGCTCGTGATTTTTTTGTGTGCGGAAATTTATCGGTATATCAGCGACAATAAGAAGAACTCCCACAAACAGTATCAGCACACAGGTGATAAAGGACACAAGCTTTTGGGAGATCGTATCAAGTATCAGTCCTCCGGAGCTTCCGATATAAATGTTGTCCACACATGCCCTGCCGCTGTTATACACCGTCATGAAGCGTATTTCGATATCCTTTCCGCTGTCCTCAGCGGAAAGCTCAATGATATTCCAACGTGTACCAAAGGAATCGTTATAAAAGATACTTTCCGGGACATCCGGTTCATAAACGAGGTTTCCGTCTATGTACACAGAATAGAAAATGTTCTTGCTTCTGAAAAAAATTACCTCCGCATCCCTGATATCCTGAGGCAGAGTATTGAAAATACTGTACTCCACATAAGGCGTTACTCCTTCAGCCTTTAGCAGCTTGGAAATGTTCACTTCGCTGCCGTTTTTATTATGCCAGCCACTGTCAAACGCAGACTCTGTGTCAAGCATTTCATCTTTGAGGGATATTCGCCGGTCTTGTACTGCTGTAAATATAACTATTACTGTGACGATGGCAAACATAATTCCATAAAAAGTACTATATTTAAAAAGCGATAGCTTCATATATGCGTATTCCTCCTATATTTTGCCCGCAAAAAACACATACAATAATTATATCATATGTACCAGGAAAAGTCAATGATAATGTTTTTGTAAATTGAAAGCTGTATTGTATCATAATTTGCGCGCCTAAGGCTTAAGAGTTTTTTATTGTTGATTCGTAAATATTAAATGTTCTCTTTCTCCCGGGGGTCAGGAAACCCTAGGCGATGCTTGCATCGGCATGAGCCGACCTACCTTCCTTACCCTCTCCT
>JAFLUJ010000257.1 GCA_022511485.1 Oscillospiraceae bacterium
CAGACGTTCTTTGTGCGGTGCTGCCATAACAAAATATAAAAATTCTGATTTTTTCAAGTAACACATTTTCTTCTGCTTCATAGAATGAATTATGAACAGCCGAAGGGCTGCTCGGAATACATCATATTTTATTTGAAGGAGAGTATTTTTTATGTGTATGAATCTTGGTTCTAACAACAACAGCTGCTGCTGGATCATCGTTATCCTGCTCCTCCTCTGGATCTTCTGCGGAAGCAACTGCGGCTGCGTAAACAGCGCAAACGACAACAATAACTGCGGCTGCTGCTAATCAAAGCAGGGTCCGAATAATACTGTTCCCAATCTAAATAATAGACTTTGTCTATGTTTTAGCTTAAGAAATAGTATAAGCTGTCTTACGGATCGACTAAGGAGAGCCGGCTCGTGTCTGCGGGTCGGCTTGATCCTTTTTTCGCATAGGACATTCCGAAGATGGCATACTTTGTAAAGTGTTTAAAAATCAATACATAATGTCTGGAGCTGAGGATCATGTTTACCGAACTTATAAGCCTTGCGCTTGATAATCTGTTGTTTTTTGCTCTTCATCTTGAATCGGGAGGAGTTTTTCCCAAGCCTCTCAGCGCCGCCGAGGAGGAAGAGTGTTTCAAAAAAATGCACGAGGGAGATGCCCTCGCCAGAAACAAGCTCATTGAGCATAATCTCCGGCTGGTTGCCCACATAATAAAAAAGTATTACAACGTATCCACCGATCAGGAAGACCTTATTTCCATAGGAACTATAGGTCTGATAAAGGCGGTCTCAACGTTTGATTATGCCAAAAAGACCCGCTTTGCTACATATGCGTCAAGATGTATTGAAAATGTGATACTATCACAATGGCTCTTTCGTGTAGCACAATGTGTCCATCTTCTACTTGGAAAATCCACAAAAAGGTAAATGATGTATTTTATATCCTATATAAGTCGGAAAATGGAACAGTGACATATTCACCTTTTTATATCCACATATTTAGATTTCTGAGTAACAGACATCTATCGGGAGCGCAAAAATTTCTGTATGAAAATCCTGACCCGGATAAGCTTGCAGCGGTGTCGAACAAGCTCAAATGGTATAGGTATCAGAACGGGTTATTGCAAAGCGACGTCGCAAAGGCAATGGAGATTGACAGGTCTACATACTCCCAGTACGAGGAAAAAGTCCTTGATGCCTACCCATTGGACAAGCTGGAGAAAGCTGCAGCGTTTTTCGGGATAGATGTTACTTCCCTGCTTGACGAGTACAATCTGTTTCTTTATAAGGGTCAGGGAGAACAGATAAATAGACTGCGACAGTCGTTACACCTGACGCAGTCCGAGTTCGCAGGACGGTTAAATGTCTCTTTGAAAGCCGTGCAACGATGGGAGCAGGATAAAGTCCGCATACAGAAAGGGACATTTAAAAGGTTGAAGGAAATGGTTTAAAACGAATTTTCTATTTCCCAAAATCAAAAAAATATTGATTTTGGGAAATAGATGTGGTATAATAGCTATAAAGGAGTGTGAGTGCTTATGAAGCTGATAGAACGAAAAGATTATCTTGACAAAGTGATAAGCGTGATCGGTACGCCTGATGTAAAGGTTATCACAGGTGTCCGCCGCAGCGGTAAATCCAAATTGCTTGAAGCGTTCAGGGACTATGTAGCAGCTGAGTTTCCCAATGCTAATATCATTCACATAAACTTCAATCTGCCTGAATTTGACGATCTTGCAGAGTACCGTCCTCTTTACGACCATATAAATGCATCATATAAAGAGAGGGCAGATAATTTTGTCCTGATAGATGAGGTACAGATGTGCAGAGGCTTTGAAAAAGCGATAAACGGACTTCACGCTTCGGAAAAATTCGACATATACATCACCGGCTCAAATGCGTTTCTGTTAAGCTCCGATCTTGCAACACTTTTTACAGGCAGAACATTTGAGATCAAGGTCTATCCCTTTTCATTTGCCGAATATGTCAGATATTTTGAGTATACCGACTTGTATTCTGCTTTTGACAAATATGTCATAGAGGGCGGCATGTCCGGTTCTTATGTATATAAGGACATGGAAGCAAAGTATGACTATATT
>JAFLUJ010000174.1 GCA_022511485.1 Oscillospiraceae bacterium
CGACACCATAGACGACAATGGCGTCCCGGAAAACGGTCTGGGATAGAACAGCATATTTTCAGGGAAGCACAATGAGGTAAAAAGAAATCCTGCCGCCGCCGCGCTGAATATTTCACAGCCGTGACCTCCGAATGCGTGTCTTGCAAGCACTATGGCAAATACAGACGCGATTACCACAGCAAAATACGGCACGGAAGCCGACATCATAAGTCCCAGCGTAAGACCGGTCACAAGAGCCGATATATCCTTTTCTGCCGCCTTTTTATTTCTCATATGCAGACATATGACGTCAGAGAGCCAGCATGAGAATACCGATAGGATAATTACCGCCGCTGCCCTCAGTCCGTAATAATAGACCGACACTGCCGCCAGCACCAGCAGCACTATCAGCATATCCGTCATAACAGAGCTTTCTGTTTTATTTGTTGATAACATTATGAACTCCTTTTTGCATTTAACGAATAAGATCCTCCACAGCCTTCTTCATATCCGGAGCACCGAACAGATAAGAGCCGGCTACAAGTATGCTTGCTCCCGCATTTTTCACAAGCTCGGCGGTAGAACTGTTTATTCCGCCGTCCACTTCTATAGGGATCTCAAGCCCTTTTTCCGCGAGTATGCTTTTCAGTTCCTTTATCTTGTCCAGCATTTCGCCGATAAAGCCCTGTCCTCCGAATCCCGGCTCTACAGTCATGACCAGTATCATGTCCGCTTCTTCAAGATACGGGATAAGCTCCGATGCAGGCGTATCGGGCTTTACTGCAAGACCCGCTTTCTTACCGCAGGAATGTATTTCTTCAATAGTTTTTTTCACGTCCGACTCTGCTTCAACGTGGAAGGTTATTATATCCGCTCCGTTTACAGCAAAATCCTTTACATACCGTATAGGATCATTTATCATAAGATGGACATCCAGTATACTTTTTGTCATGCCCGACACTGATTTTAATACCGGCAGTCCATAGCTGATATTCTTTACGAACATACCGTCCATAACATCGAAATGTATATATTCGCAGCCCATATCCTCAGCGGCTTTGATGTCCCGTCCCAGATTGCAGAAATCCGCGCTGAGTATGGAAGCAGAAACAATATTCCTCACAAAGACCCTCCTGTCAGGCTTGTAAATTCACAGGCAGGAGCTCCCGCCTGAACTGAAAGTGATCGCATAAAAATAATCATACATCATCATTATATTATATTTCTCAGAAAAAATCAAGGTCAAATGCCAAAAATCTGACATTTGACCAAAATCTATGCTCATACGGGCATAAACAGTATATGCTTTTGGCAAAGCTCCCCTACGGGCAATGGGCGGCAGACCCAATGCCACTTTACCGCGTAAACCGATATTACCCGTTAATTCAGTTTATGCGGCTCAGGGAAAAAAGTGAGCGGAGGCTGCTGCAAGCCCCGGTCAGCGATCATAAATATAATTTTTATCAAGTCTTGTTTCAAATTCATCCACCGGAAGCGGCTTATCGAAATAGAACCCCTGTGCAAGATTACACTTATTGTCTGCAAGAAGCTGGACCTGTTCCTTTGTCTCAACACCCTCAGAAATACATTCAAGTCCCATTTCCTGAGCCATAGCAACGATATAGTTGAACATGATGCCCTTTTTAACGGGATCTTCGTCGCTTTTATCAGGCAAGAGGCTCTTATCCAGCTTCAGGACGTTCCATGGAAGCTCCTTGATGAGATTCAGTGAGGAGTAGCCGATACCGAAATCATCCACAGAAGTGGAAAAGCCTGTTTTCTGGAGACCTCCGATAATACTTTTAAGATCCTTGAACTCAACGTCGGTAGTTGTCTCGGTAAGCTCTATTTCAATATATTTATGCGGAACATTGTTTCTGTCAACTATCTCGGTGATCCGATCCAGAAGATCCACATACGAAAGGTGACGTCTGGAAAGATTTACCGATATGCGCACAACATCCATCCCGTTGTCCAGCCATCTTCTGATGTCCTTGCATACAGCGTCCAGCATATAGAAATCAAGCTTGCATATATCACGTCCCTGTTCAAGAACGGGGATAAATTCTCCCGGCGAAACCAGACGTCCGTTATGCATCCATCGGCACAGAGCCTCTGCACCGGCGATATGTCTTCCGTCGATAGCAACCTTCGGCTGATAATATACAAGGAACTCTCTGTCCTCAAGAGCTTTCGGAAAGCTTGCAGAGATCTCATTTTTACGCTTGATCCTTGCAAAAAGCTCGTCATCAAAGCACACAATATCTGTATTGGGAGAATTTTTTGCGATCTGTGCAGCCATACTGACCCGATCCATAATATCCGTCGGGAGGATGATCTGACCGGTATCCGTGACAGTATATACTCCTACCGTTGTATTGACAAATACACGTTCATTGCTGATCTCATCGTAAATAATGTTTGTACCGCTGAGTATATCGATTACCGACTGGAGCTTTTCACTCTTTACAAGCGATATAAAATTGTCTCCGCCTATTCTGCACACCAATTCGCCTTCGTCGCCGAGGAGGTCATTAATAAATCCGATAAACTTTTTCATTACAAGAGTTCCGTTCTGACGTCCGATATACTGATTTACAACGGAAAAGTGTTTAAGATTAAAACGGACAACAACAAACTCATATATTCGTCCGGATCTGCACAGCATATGAGTACATTTCATAAATTGCTTGAGATTATACATATCAAGATCGCCGTCATAATAAGTCATATGATAAGCTAATTTAGTAAGTCTGAATTTTTCTCTGAACGTACTGAGTACAGCGATAAATATGTTTATACTGTTTCTCTCTTCTTTTGACCACTCTTCTTCCCCTTCTATCGAGCAGATATTATAGAATATGACCTTATCATCTATAGCAACGATCCGTTTGCTTATCGGGTTGGTTTTACAGGCTTTTCCGCTGTCATAATAGCAGCTTGCTGTAAATGATCCCAAACGCTCGGCAGCTTCATTTTCATATACGACAACTTCGACCTTACCCAATCTCAGAACATAGCAAAGCTCAGACATAGCTTCAGAAATTTGTTCAGTATCGGCGTCAGAAAGCTGCTGTAATTTACGTATAAAGCTTTCAAGAGCTGTCAGATAATTGGTCGTATTCATACATATCCCCTCCGAATACAGATGCCATCCTATATCAAATATATGCTATCTTAAACTCAAACATAGACTTTGTCCATTATTTGAATAATTAATTAGTATAATTATAACATATAATGTCTTTAAAAAAATGGACAATCTGTTGATATAGTATGAATACGCAATAATTATTCATATCTTAATGCTTCAATAGGATCAAGCTTGGCTGCACGGTTTGCAGGATAGTATCCGAAGAAAATACCTATCGCCATAGCAAAGGATACCGCCAGAATTATCGCTCCCACCGAAGGAGGCGCGGTAGTTCCGACTATGATACCGGCAATGTTTCCCAGCAGTATGCCGAAAACTATCCCGATAAATCCGCCGATCAGACAGATTATGACGGATTCAATGATAAACTGGCTGCGTATCGCTCCGTTTGGAGCTCCCAGAGCTTTCCTTACGCCGATCTCACGGGTACGCTCCGTCACCGAAACAAGCATGATGTTCATAACGCCGATTCCGCCGACCAGCAGTGAGATCCCTGCTATTATTGAAATTACCATGGAAACAATGCCCATTACCTGGCTCATCATCTCCATCTGGGACTCCATCGTCATGTACCGTATTTCCACGCTGTCATTTGAACGATACCAGCGGTGGTTCATATAGTTTTTGACCTCTTCACAGAATCTTGTAGGGTCAACTCCGTCGTTTACGATCGCATAGTAATAATAAAAGGTAGAATCGTTCACCTGATAGATCTTATTGATAGTGGAATATGGGATATAGACCTCATTGTTCCAGTCCTCACCCATCATGTTTACCATGGCGCTCATCATAGCGGTCATTTTGTACTCATAAATACCAACTACTGTAAAATCGTGGCTTCCTCCAAGCATTTTTACAGTGATCCGCTGTCCGATAGCATTTTTTATCCCTCCGTAAAGCTTTTCCGCCTGCTTGTCACTGATAACGCAGATATTGCCTTTTTTAGCCACGTCCTTGTCGTTGATGTACCTTCCTGCTATCACCTCTGTCGAGGACTGACGGATAAATCCCGGATTCACACCATAAAACATAAGCTCCAGCTCTTCCCGGTTATGCCGGAGCGTAGCCCGTTCAGAGCCTGAGTTTATGGCTATAGCGTCAATATCGTCGGCAAAACGCTCACCAACGTTCTGTATCATCTCTTCTGTTATGTAGTCGGTATTCATTATGTAATCCCTTGTGCGGTCCTGCTTCATGGAGATCTGGAAAGCTACAAGATTTGAACCGCCCTCCGAATTGATAGTATCGGTAATGCTTTTCTCCAGGATATTTCCCATTGTAGCTATCATTATAACAGAGCTTATTCCTATGATGATACCCAGCATCGTCAGAATAGCCCGCATTTTGTTTGATCTCAGGGACGCCAGCGCAAGCTTGACGTTTTCAAATAAGTTCATTATTATGACCATTTTCCCGTCAGGGAAAATGCGTCCTCCTCTCTTTCGACGTTTTGTGGTTTTGCGTCAGCAAAATTCTGAGCGGCAGCGAAGAAAACAAAACTCGCAGCTGAAAGGCTGAGCCTTTACCCTTTCCGTTGGTTAAACTTTTCGGTAAAGTAAAATACGACACGGAAATTTAATTGCTTCTATATCGCTACTTGCCTAAAAATCTACGATTTTTCAGCAAGCCCCCCATTTACTTCTCCATTTACTATTCTGTCGCTCACGATCCTTCCGTCGGAAAGCGTTATAATACGGTCTGTTTCCTCCGCAAGCTCCGGATTGTGGGTGATAAGGACGATAGTCTTTCCCTGCTCTCTGTGAAGCTTATGGAAGATGTCCATTACCAGACGTCCGGTCTTGGAATCCAGAGCTCCCGTAGGCTCATCTGCAAGAATTATCGCCGGGTCGTTTGCCATAGCCCGGGCAATGGCGATACGCTGCTTCTGACCTCCGGAAAGCTCATTGGGCATATGCTTCAGTCTTTCTGACATTTCCACAAGCTCCAGAAGCTCCTTGGCGCGGCTTGTACGCTCCTTTGCAGGAATCCCTGCGTAAAGCATGGGAAGCTCCACATTTTTCAGTGCGGAAGTCCTTGCTATAAGATTAAATGTCTGGAAAACAAACCCTATCTTTTTATTCCGTATGCCGGAAAGCTCCGCGTCGTCGATGGTAGTTATATCAATGCCGTCAAGGACATACTGACCGGAGGTCTGCCTGTCAAGAGCCCCTACAATGTTCATAAGGGTGGACTTTCCCGAACCGGACGCCCCTACTATGGAAACAAACTGACCCTCAGGAACAGAAATATCCAGTCCATGAAGGATCTCAAGCTCATTGGGAGTACCTACGTAGAAGCTTTTGACGATGCCCTTCATTGAAATTATTGGTCTGACTGCCTTACTCATTATCAATTAAGCGCCTCCGATTCGTCGATCATTACCACCGCTCCGTCGCTGAGAGTAGCTGTATTCGTCAGCGCAAGCATACCTTCCTTAAGCTCGCCTGATATGATCTCGATCTCATAATCCGTTTCCAGTCCTATAGTTACGGAAATGACCTTTGCACGATAAGTACCGTCTTCTCCCTTTTCTGCGACATACACAATATCATTTCCGTTTTCGTCTACAGCGAGAGCGTCATATGTAACAGTAAGAGCTCCGGATTTTCGCTCGCTGATTATGTTAAGCTTGGCGCTCATTCCGGAAAGAAGCTTGTCGCTTCCGTTGTCAATGCTGGCTTCGACCTTATAGCTTGCAGCTCCTGAGGAAGACATTGACGCCGTAGGAGCAACATCAGTTACTTTTCCTCCGAACTCCTCTCTGTCAAGTGCATCGCAGCGAATGACAGCCTCCATGCCTTCGCTTATGTATGGTATATCGTATTCACCTACGGACGCAGTTATTTTTAGATTTTCCAGATCCTCAATAATAAAGAGCACCCCTGCTGCCGCAGCGCCCTCCTCGGCATTGACCGCGGTAATGATCCCGTCACAGGGAGCAGTAATTACAGCATATTCCATTCTGTTCTTGTAATTTTCAAGTATTATGACCTGAGGATCGTTAAGTCCGGAAACAGTGCGCTGCTGCTCAGCAGCTTTTTTAAGAGAAGCCAGCTGAGATTCTACCTGCTGAACGGTCAGATCATAATCCCGCTTTGCATTTTCAAGAGCGGTCTCTGCATTTTTAACAACGATGCTGTTGCTTTCGACAGTGTTGTCATTCTGCTTTGATGTGTTATCGTAATCGGTAACAGCCTGATCATAAGTGAGCTGAGCGCTGTCAAGAGCTATCTGAGCGCTGTCAAGGGCGGTCTTTGCGCTGTCTCTTGCTTTTTCAAGACTTTCTATCAGCGAATCAAAATTATTCTGGTACTCCTTTATCTGCGCTTTGAGAGTATCCTCATCATACTTTCTCTTTACAGCTTCATACTCACTCTGAGCGCTGAGATAATCATTGTATATATCTTCGTAGCTCTCACTGCTGTACAATTCTCTGTTTGCTACAGCAGCATAGTATTTATCCTGAGCCTCTTTATACTTTCCTTTTGCAGTCTCAAGCTCCGCATTATATTTGCCGAATCTTACAATATCGTAATAGCCGTTATATTCATCGAGCTTTTCCTTTACGCTTTTAACATTTATAGGATAGTTTTCCGGTTTGAGAACGCTCTCCGCGTCGTTATAGGCTTTCAGAGCGTTATCATAGCTCAGCTTTGCGCTGTCAAGCTGAGAGGAAGCTCTTTTTATCTGAGCGTCAGCATTTCCGGTATTTACAGGCTGACTGAGCTCCGAGCTGAGACGCTCCTGACGTTTTGCGTCCTCCAGTGATCTTTCCGCCTGATCTATCATTTTCTGTGCGTTTATGATGGAGGTATTGTTTCCGCTTTCATATTCCTCCAAAGCCTCATTATATTTGCGCTCTGCTTCGGAAAGCTGATAATTGGAGTTTACTCCGCTGCTGTCTACTGCTGCCTGCTGCTGGAGGATCTGCTGCTGGAGGTCTTCCGTACTGATAGTGCAGAGCACATCTCCCTTTTTAACAGCATCCCCTACGGAAACATTTATAGTTTCCACCGGATAGCTCAGTCGGGAGTACACATTCTTCTTACTTGTACTTGAGATCGTTCCGCTGACGGAGATAGTGTTTTCCAGCTCCTTCTGCTGAATACGTATCGTATCAGCGTATGTAACACCCGCAGCTGCATTTCCCAAAGCCACTACGGCAACTCCGATAGCCGCTATTCCTGCAATTATTGAAACAGGGATTATAACTTTTCTTGCCTTCATAATACTTATCCTTTCTCATATAATATATGGTGTATAATATCATATAAAGTCCAGCTTGTCAAGAAACCATTGGTTGCAATTCTGAAACAAACCGGAAACCCATAGTTGCAAAACACATCTGATACTATTATACATTTTTTTGTTTAATATATCAATATGGAATAAATAATTTCATCATATTTCCACACAGCGTACTACTTAACTAATACAATTATACAACATCCGGATCCAATTGTCAATATGATCTTTGCACAAATCGCCGATGAAGGATCCTGTCTGTTTCCGTACAAAATATATTTTAGCAGTGGACTTTCAACCTTTTATCAACTGACAGAAAAAAGTATAGCATACTGTGAAGATTTTTTCCATAGCCTTACATTACAATTTTACGTCTCCGTCTTACAATTTTGTAACGTTACTCAAAAAATTTTTTAAAACTATTGACTTTTGAGCAGTAGTGTGTTATTATATTTTCAGAAACTACTGTTTAATAATCAATAGTTAAGAAAGGAATGATACATATGACACAAAAGCAATATCTGTCTGAATTGAGCAGACACCTGCGTTTCAGGTTTTCCGACAGCGAGATAGGCGACATTATTTCTGACATTAAGGAGTGCTTTGAAGCAGGAACGGCAGAGGGAAAATCCGAGGATGACATCTGTCTCAGCCTTGGGAAGCCAAAAGATGCCGCCGCTGCCATTTTAAACGAACAGGAATGGAATCCTGCCGGATTTGCCGCCAGACTTCTGGATCACTATGTCCCTGCACTTATCAGTGCCTTTGTCCTTGGAATATTCTTTTATTTTGGTTTCAAGCATGAAATAGTGTATATAAGAATAACTGAGATCGCTTTGTATGCGATCCCTCTGCTCATATGGCTTCTGCTGGAACGCGCAAGCCTTTTCAAGTCCATACTCAAATATAAAGCAGACCCTTTTGCTTTTGCAGGCTCTGCACTTATTTTTACAGTCGGGATCATTTACAATATATTTATGAGAAGCATTATTATAACTGACTTTAATTACAGGATACCTCCTCTTGCTGTATCAATATCTGTACTTCTCTCTGCATCAGTGGTCATGCTTGTAATATCAATATGGAAACACGCTCCCAGACCGTTTTTCTTTGCCGCAGTCATTGTATCTGCCCTGTCGGTATATAAACTGATCGAGACTTGTCATTATTTCGTGACCAGGTTCAGCCTGGAAGCAAATTATTCGGGACTGTATAATTCATATTATTACGACCTGCTTTTCTTCTGGGGAGCACTGTTTCTGGTATGGTCACTTTTCCGCAGGAGCTCACTCAGCCTGCCGTCAGCATATCTTTCTCTTGTTACAGTGGTCGAAATATTTTATATATGGCAGATATTATCAAAAGCATCCCCATCTGATTCTGATAATGACCTGCCCTATTACGCGAAAAACATATTTGACAGCAGCAGTTATCTCATAGTCGGAGGTGTACTGGCAGCAATAATGCTTGCGATGGTCATTATCGTAAAGCACACTGTAAGCGGAAAGGATGACAGGTAATGGAAAAAGGACAGATGAAAAAAGGCGTTCTGGAGCTGTGCATACTCCACGTTGTCGGCAGCGGAGAGCTATACGGCTATGAAATAATGAAGAAGGTTACCGAAGCTTTTCCGGACATCAACGAAAGCACGGTCTACGCCATTCTGAGACGTCTTCACAGCGACGGCTGCACGGAAAGCTACAACGGCAATGTCTCCGGAGGCCCTACGAGAAAATATTACCGCATAACCCCGGAAGGACGATCAAAGCTTGAAAAAATGCACCTTGAATGGCAGGAGCTTCTTAAATCGCTCCAAACTCTTGGGATATAATACTAATCCCTAATTTACCAATAGACTATGTCTATTGGTAAAGCCGCCTGAAACAGGCGGCTTGCCAAAACCTACGGTTTTGGTGGGATTAGTATTGAACGGCTTTCCTGGCGGCTGTGCCGCTCACCGTTTTGCGGTGGTTTTTAAATATATGGGCTTTGCCCATATATTTAAAAAAGGAAATAGTATAAACGGGGTGTCCTCTCTTGCAGGACACCCCTCTTGCTTAGTCACCAAATCATTTATCATTTTTATCGCAGTAAGCTATACCCAGACCTACTGTGCTCATATAGCATCTGCCATAAACATTCAAGTCCCCGGACACGAAAACTCCGTTGCCTGTTCCGCCGAACTGGTGCAGATCGTCATTTACCTGTACCCATGTTTCTCCCTTATCCTCGGACATATACAAGCCCGGCTTATCCTTGTCAATGAGAGTTCCCCATACATAAATCACAAGAGGATCGCCGTCATTCTTAGCCTTGCCCAGTCCTACAGCCTCACAGTATTTGATGCCTGGAATGTAATCCACTGTATCGCCATGATCCTCCGAGATAAGAAGTCCTGCGCCGTTGGCATAATATATCGTACCCTCGTTATACGGGTCAACGCAGATCCTGGTAAAGCTCGGAGTTACAGCAGGATTCTTTGTAAAGCTTCTTCCGCCGTCAGAGCTTACATAAAATGAACCCTTTCCGCAGGCATAGACATAGTTTGCATTGCTCGGATCACCGATGAGGTAAAAGCCTCCGCCTGCGATACCTGAACTCTCATTCCAGTTTGCGCCCCAGTCCTCTGTATAGTATACCTTCAAGCCATTTGAGGGACTCCATAAAAGCACGCTTCCATCGGCATTCAGAGCAACAGTTCCTTCATAGAAGGTCTTTCCGGATTGAGGTGTTTTAGTGATCCTTTTCCATGTCTTTCCCGCGTCTGTAGTATAAGTGAGAGCCATTGCACTGCTGCTTCCTCCCACCTTAGCCCAGCAGTCTCTGTTCTGCGCTGCAATGGTAATGCTTGTTGTAGAACCGATATTATCATGGTGCTTGTCAGCAGGAGTAAATATATCCTCATGGACAAATCCGTCGTAGTCTCCTATCGCGGAAATAAGGGGATAGTCCTCCATAGTGATTATATCCAGAGGAACTACTTCCTCAACACCAAGAGCATCGAAATAAAATTCGGGAGTATCCGCCCAGATATTATCGCAGGAGAAAATTCCGTTTCCGGAGTTGACCATGATCTTTCCTGTGTCAAACGGGTCGAGAGCCAGAGAGCTGCACCAGTGGATAGCATAGCCGTCTACCCATGGCATACCGTTGGTGTTCATTGCCATGCTGTCAGCAACATTTTTCCAGCTTGCGCCGCCGTCCGTTGATGTATAGAAGGTATCTCCGAAAGCGCCGTTTGACTGCTGCGTCCATACCTCAGTGGTGACAAGTACAAGCCTGTTGTCATCATTGGGGTCGATCACAATATCTCCGAATGCATTTCCTGCGGGAGAAATATCATCGGAAGTTCCGTCTGCGTTGTATCTTATAACACTGCCTGAGGAAGCATTCCAGGGACCTTCATTGTCACCGTAGGTCACATAAAGATTTCCCTTGCTGTCCAGCTTCATACGCTGAGGCATATAATTGTCAATTGATCCGGAGAGGACGTTCCATGACCCACCGCCGTCCTCGGAAACATACAGATTTTCCTGGCCTTTCGCAGATACAGAAGCGTATATCTTCTGAGTAACGCCATCCTTTGCAGTTGACGGGTCAAAAAGGATACCGTTGATACCGTTTCCGTTGCCTGTTGATATATAAGGGAAACCGGTCACAGCCTCCCATGTATATCCGCCGTCGGTACTCTTTATCATACCGCCTGTGCGGCCTCCGGCAAAGATTATATTTCCGTTGTTGGGATCGACAGCTATTCTCTCACCGTTTCCGCGTCCCATGCCGTTTCCGTGGACTTTTATCATGTCGGTAACATCAATGACGGTAATTGTCTTTCCGTAATCATCGGAAAGAAGCACTGCCGTTTTTCCGCCGCTGAAATAATCCGTACCTGCAAGCAGGAAGACCCTGTTCGGAGACTGTGGATCGTAAGCCAGACCGTCAATACCAAGCAATCCCCTGTCATCAGCAGATACCCAATAGCTCATGGAAGTCCACTTTCCGGTTTCGGGTGTACGGTAATAAGCGCCTCCCACGTCTGTTCTGGTGTAGTACAGACCTTTTTCCGGAGTGGAAAATACTCCTGTAACAAAGCCTCCCCCTCCCACAGCTACCTGACCGTAAGACCAGTCTGTATTGATGTATGCGCCCTCAGTTATAGGAGGCACGGGAGCCGGAGCACTTTGTGTGACAGCTTCTGTGGTATCAGAACCGTTTGTACTGCTGTCCTGTCCTGTGTTTTTTTCAGAGCAGCCTGCCAGCATTGAAACGCATACCGCAGCAGACATCACTGCCGCCGCGAGCCTGTATAATTTCTTATTCATAAAGCTTTTCTCCTTTGCAGATGTATAGGGGCACTGACGCCATGCCTGATACCCCCAATAAAATTATACAACATTTTCTATAATAAAGTCAAGGGGGAAAAGCTGTTGATCCGCAAAAAACGGCATGGACCGGAAATCCATGCCATTTTTACTTATATATGTTCCTGATCAGACCTTCTGAGAATTTACTATATTTTCCGCACACACTGCGACCTTTCTGATGAATGCTTCGCTGCGGGTCTTGCCCTCCACTCCGGTCATAATGATAAGCACATGAGGCATATCTCCGCCAATATAGCAGACCTCATGGTAATATCCGTATGTAGAACCGAACTTTGCTGCAAGATCAATGCCGCTGATCTCTTTTCTGGTCTCGATCCTTTCCGACTGGAGCAAGGCGTTCCATGCGATCCTCCAGCACTGTCCGTCCGATGACTTCTCCTTCATTTTCAGCATGGACATTTTAAGGAACTCCGCATTTACATCAGGGAAAGTTCTCTCTCCAAGCTGGATAGTGCCGTATCCCCATTCCCGGAGCATCTGATTGAAGCCGTCCTCTCCGAAAATGTCCAGAAGCATAAAGTATGCAACGTTATCCGAATACCTGAGCACATAGTCTATCAGCGTAGCGACGGACCACTCTGTGCCGTATTCGTAAAACTGTATTTTACCGGAGCTTCCGTAATAATGCTTTTCAGCATACTCCAGTTTTTCGTCAAGAGAATGATTTCCCTGTTCTATCTGAGTGCAGCAGTAATAAACATATGCCAGCTTTATGGTGCTTGCTCCCGGAACATATTCAAGGGTATTATGGGAGAAAAGCTCCCCTATTTCCGGACTGTAAAGCAGGATCTCACAGCCGTGGTCGTATTCTCCGATGATCTTCTGCATCTCCGAGCAGTATTTTTTGTAGTCATCGTTTTCCCACTTCCGGTCTCTGCTGCTGAGAGGCGTTATGTTCTCCCATTCATCGGGAACGTCCCCTTTGGAAAAAATATCACCCTCTGCCATCAGCATTCCCTCGCTGTCAACAAGAATGCTCACCGGAACTGCTGTGGAATCATAATGATCCTTCACATAAAAATCCAGCTCAGCAGCGCCGTCCTTTTTGGCTTCGACTTTAATGTTCACACTATTGTTATCCCATTTCTCCAACGTAACGGAGCATACATTTTTATTGCTGTTTCTTACAGAAAGATCCTTTGAACCCAGCACTGAAACAGAGATCATCCTTGAATCTCCCGAAGCAAGTCCCACAGTATCTGCGCTTACGGAAATAAGAGAGGGCTTTACATTGACTTTACATTTTAGTTTTTTTCCGTCTGCTTTTGCATAGATGTATACAGAGCCTTCTTTTTTTGCGATAATTTCCGCGGAGCTTTCACCAACCGGTTCTGCCAAAGCAATATTGCTGTCTGAAGACGACCATTTTACACTGCCCTTTGCTCCTTTGACTTTGATCGTTGTATAATAGTTTACAGGAATATCCACATTTGATCTGTTCAGTTTTAATGTATTTGCTTCCGCCGAAACAGGTATTTCAATAAGTGAGACCGCGATAATAATTGCCGTAATAATACATAATAATCTTTTCATATTCCCTGTTCCTTTCCACTGTAAAAAAATGGTGATATTCTCTTGAACTCATTAAGTATACTACAAAACGAAATATAAATGATTATTTTTTAGTTTCTTATTTAGTGATATTTTATTAACAGACAGGAACAATATAATATTTAGATAAATTATGATTTATCTCCCTCATCTGCCGTTAAAAATGCTTTCAATTTTTCAATATACTTCTTTCCTGTCTCGCTGAGAATGATATTTTTCCGCAGAATGTAACCTATCTCCATGGTATCGGCATTATCCGATATAGGAACAGCAGTATAGTCAGGACCATTGAGGTTTCCGCAGATTATCCCCGAACAGAAGGTGTATCCGTTAAGCCCCTTCATCAGATTCAGCATAGTGGAACGATCGGTAGCCTTTATGACACGAACATACTCGGAGGTACTGAAAATCTCCTCTGCAAAATAGAAGGAGCTTTTGTCTCCCTGCTCAAATGTCAGACAGGGATAATGTTCAAGCTCCGCAAGAGTGACGGTCGCCTGTCCTGCAAGAGGGTGATCCTTCCAAAGATAAGCATAAACATCGCAGTCGGTAAGATGATGAAATTCAAGATTATTTGTCTGGAGCATTTTTGTGATGAACTGCCTGTTGAAATTGCTCAGATATAAAATTCCTATCTCACTTTTGAGGGAGACCACATCATTTATAACATCTGCGGTATTTGTTTCACGGACTGCAAACTCGTAATCGCAGGTGTCGTACTCCCGGACAGTTTCCACAAATGCCTGAACGGCGAAGGAATAATGCTGTGCCGAAACTCCGAATTTCCGTTTGATCTTGCCGCCGCTGTATTTTTCCGCAAGGGTCTCATACTGATGATAGACCTGTCTTGCGTAAGTGAGAAATTCCATGCCGTCCGCAGTAAGGGAAACTCCCTTTCCACTTCGTTTGAAAATAGTGATACCGATCTCCTTTTCAAGCTCCTTGACAGCATTTGTCAGGGACGGCTGGGAAATATAAAGAGTTTCCGCAGCCCTGTTCATAGACCCTATTTCGGAAATTACTATCACATAGTGCAGCTGCTGTAATGTCATAACAGAACCTCATTTCAAATTTGATCGGGGTTATCTGACGGAGATTTTCTTTCTCATGTCTGCAAGACGGTCAAGAGCCTCGTTAAGAGTCTCCGCCTTCTTAGCAAAGTGCATACGGATATAGCGGTTCTCCGGCTCTCTGAAAAAGCTTGATCCGGGAACTGCTCCCACTCCTACCTTTTCCGCAAGTACCTCACAGAATTCCAGATCGCTTTCATAGCCGAACTCGGAAATATCAAGCATGACATAATACGCTCCCTGAGGCTCGGTGTGGACGATCTTCAAGTCCCTCAGACCTTTAAGGAAAAGATCACGTTTTTCAGTATATTTTGCCTGTAGCTCAGCGTAGTATTCATCGGGGAAATTCAGTCCGGTAACAGCAGCCTCCTGCAAAGGCGCAGCCGCTCCGACAGTAAGGAAATCATGGACCTTTTTCACCCTGTCGATTATCTCCGGATTTGCAATTACATATCCCAAACGCCAGCCGGTTATGGAGTATGTCTTTGAAAGGGAGCTGCATGAGATGGTGCGGTCACGCATACCCGGCAAAGTCGCAAAATAAGTATGCTTGTTTGGCTTGTAAAGGATATGCTCATAGACCTCGTCGGTGATGACAAAGGTGTCGTACTTCTCCGCAAGGTCAGCGATTATTTTAAGCTCGTCGTATGTAAAGACCTTTCCGCAGGGGTTTGACGGATTGCACAGTATAAGCGCCTTGGGCTTCTGCCTGAACGCCGCTTCGAGGACATCCGGGTCGAAGGTATACTCCGGAGGGATCAGGGGGACGTAGATAGGGTCAGCTCCGGAAAGAATAGTATCCGCTCCGTAATTCTCATAAAATGGAGAGAAGATCACCACCTTGTCTCCGGGATTTGTAACGCTCATCATCGCCGCCATCATAGCTTCCGTGCTGCCGCAGGTAACGACTATCTCGCTGTTGGGGTCGATCTTCATTCCGGAAAAATGCTCCTGCTTTTTTGCAAGGGCTTCACGGAAATTCTGAGCTCCCC
>JAFLUJ010000258.1 GCA_022511485.1 Oscillospiraceae bacterium
TTGCGGAGATCGCCTGCTCCAGAACTGTCAATGGCGTTCCCTTTTGTGTCGCATCGGCAGCGAGAGCACCCGTATCTTTGGGCAGACATGCCCCTCCAAAACCGATTCCGCTTTCCATGTATCCTGGCGCAATTCTCTCGTCAAGCCCCATGCAGTGTGCAACTGTATGGATATCCGCTGAGACGCAGCGGCAATAATTGGCCAGTTCATTGATATAGGTGAGTTTAACCGCAAGGAAGCTATTCGATGCCTGCTTAATTACTTCTGCATTCTCAAATGTGGTAGAAATGATGCGCGCATCTTGGATTTCCAAGCTTCGATAGGCTTCGTTGACCAACCTGGGGGTCTCGCCGTTTTCCGTGCCAAGGATTACACGGCTTGGCTCCATAAAGTCCCTGATAGCGTGTCCCTCTCTTAGAAATTCCGGGTTAAATACCAAGGAGATTTTGGAAGTAGTGCACTTATGCTGCACACGCCGGAGAAGCCGGCGGCAGGTGCCAGCGGAAACGGTGGATTTTACCACAACGACCATGTCGTGAGCCCCATATTTCACAATGTCATCTATTGCACCTTCTAAGGCACGTAAATCAAACAAACCATTGGGCTGTGCGGGGGTATTGACGGCGATCCAAATAATATCTCCAAATGGGATGGCTTGAGCTGGAGAGCTTGTAACCGATATCATTTTAGAGCGCAACAATTCACTGAACCACTCTTGCGCCTGTGGCTCATAAAATGGGCAGCGACCAGCCTGAAGCGTCAAAAGACGCTCCGGGTCACACTCCAGCAAAATAGTCTCATGCCCCGCGTGCGCAAAACTCAGTGCGGTGGACATGCCAACATAGCCTGCGCCGATAACTGTCATTTTCATATTTTTACCATACGGAACTGCTCGACTGTCGACACAAGAAGGGATGGGAATCTACAGACGGGCGGTCGCCTTTCTTATAAATTTTAAACTCGGAAAACATCCACAAGGTGAGATGACATTCTCGTTTGAAAGCATGCAAGGACCGTCAGCTTTGCAGATAACCTGCGTGTATTCAATAGATGCCATAGTTCAGCAACAGGGGGTGAAGGGGACATGGAAATTGCTTGGGAACAAATCAAAGATGGGTTTCGCGGATTTGAACGGCTTGCGTTGGAGTTTGTAAAAAAGCAATTTAAAAATCCTACTTGGGAAAAGACAAGCGAAACCCGTGACGGAAACAAAGATGCAATTGCGTATGTATTTGGATATCGCTCGAATAAGACGCAACAGGCACAGTGGTGGATGGAAGCAAAATACTCTACAGATCAAGCTCTTGTTACTAGATACCGGCTAGATGCGACGATTGTCAGCGCTATACTGAATGGACATGTAAAAAAAGTTGTTTTTGTTACAAATATTGCGATTCGTGCTAAAACAATTATTGATATCCGCAACGCACTTACAAAGGCAACATCTTGCCACGATGTTGTGTTTTGTACAAAACCTATTCTAGAAAACTGGCTATGCAAAAATCCGAATATCTACCGCAATTATTTTCCCCCTCTCGCCCCGGGTGAAACGCTACGGCAGAGCGATCCGATTTATCTCACCCAAGAAATAGATTTCTATCAGCGAAGTTTGGATTCCGTTGTCTTTGCGGAGCCATGCAAAATCTTAAAATGCGATGCCCGATATGTCGGTCATTTTTCTGTCTACTGTGAGGACAACAGAACTGTAACATTGAAAAAAAACCGACATTGTCAAGGTGTCTCCATAAGCGGAGAACGCACCTTTGCATTGCACCCTGGTGAGAATCCAATCAAATTTGAAGTAGCTCTTTCTTCGAAATTGCCAGATGAAAGCGCCTTTTACTTTTTGTTGGACAACATTGAAGTGTTTCCCTCAAATTGCATCCATCTTTCTTCTCAGCGCAGCATCCACTATGAATTGCCGGGCCAAAAGAAGATTGTAGAGCGCATCAGAGAATCACTCATACAGTTTTTGAGAAAGAATTATTGTGAATACTGGGCAATTTCAGCAGCAAGCGGCAGCGGTAAAACTGATATGCTGGAACAACTGGCCTCTGATCAGGCGTTGACCAATGAATATCTCT
>JAFLUJ010000259.1 GCA_022511485.1 Oscillospiraceae bacterium
ACCTATGACCCTCTGCTTGTAAGGCAGATGCTCTCCCAGCTGAGCTATGCTCCCGAAATTTGTAGTGCGCGTCCGTACCGGTACTTGTCTGCACCCGCTGCCTGTCTGCAGCCTGTCTGCACAGCTTGTCCGCTCTGCACCGCTTGTCCGCACCCTCCGACTTAATTATTTTACATCATATGTGGGTAAAAGTCAAGCTTTTTTTTGAAAATCCCAAAATATCGTCATATTGCATTAAATTAGCAGTGATTATTTAACCAATTTAATGCAATATCAACAATCCAAGTACTGTTAGACGGTCAAATAGCTCATTCCATTTCACTGTACAGCTTTTCAAGCTGTGGTCTGCACTCCATAAAAAGCTTTCCCAGAACAGGGTCAAACTGCGTACCAAGCCCCTCTTCAATAATGGAAAACGCCTTGTCATATGTAAGAGCCTCTTTATAGCAGCGTTTGCTTACAAGAGCGTCAAAAACGTCTGCAAGAGCCATGATCCTGGCTTCCAGGGGAATCTCCTCTCCGCTGATACTATTTGGATAGCCCTTCCCGTCAAATCGTTCGTGGTGAGACTGAGCAACATTGATGGCTATACGCTTGAAATTATCGTCGTCCACCTCGCTGAGAACTGTTTTAAGAACCTTCGCGCCCTCTGCGGAGTGCTCCTTCATTTTTGCGTACTCCTCATCGGTGAATTTTCCCGGCTTGCGGAGCACGACATCGTCAACGGCGATCTTTCCTATGTCATGCATAGGAGCAGCCTTCACCAGATCGTTCAGAAATTCCTCGTTTACCCCAAGCTCCTCAGCGTGTTCAAGAAGCTTTCCGGAAAAGATACGGATAACCATGCTTGTGCGGTTTATGTGGCCTCCGGTGCTGTTGTCCCTGCTTTCCACTACAGTCGCCATACCCTTTATTATGGAATCCTGCACAAGCTGGATATGCTCTGTTTTTTCCGCCACCTCCATTCGGAGTTTTTCGTTATATCCGTGAATAAGCGTTATATCCTCAAGCAGCAGACCGTATCCTACTATTTTATCCTTATTTTTTATCTCCGTGACCTTTTTTTCAAAAAGCTTCTCACCAACTCTGATCACGTTGCTTTCAGAATTGACATATTTATAAAGCTCATCGGAAATATGCTCACCTGTTTTGTATTTTTCAAGCTCCGGAAAAAGCTTCTTTGCAGCAATATTGGAATCCACATATCCATGAAGGCTGTCACCGATCATATAGGCATTGTCCATCTGCTCAAATACCCATTCGTGACCCAGATCCTTAACGCCGAAGAATTCGTCCTTAATAATGCTGAGGATCATTGAAAGTATGGACAGGGACGCAAATATAGGCACAACATTGAAGGGCGGATTTGCCAGAAGCACTATCACAAGAGAAACTGCAACTACAAACTGTGCTCCTGAAATACGTGCCAGATTATGCCGTTCCTGTGTCAGCTTTGTTTCAAACATTTTAATAGTCGTGTAAATGATACCTATGCAGAACAGCAGACAGATGACGCTGTAGCGTATCATATAGACAGCATGGGGAGCGATATGGGGAATAAAAATGCCAAGCTCCTCTTCCTTTGTAAAGATGTATTCGCCTATAAGATGTTTTCTGACCGGATCTACCCAATAAAGTCCCACAGCTGCACATTCAAAGGCGATCCATATGTAGATCAGCGGTCTTGGCAGTCGCTTGTTCAGGTAGGACTGTATAAACAGGAAAAAGAACATATAGAATATGGCTTCACCCAGATATTCTATTTTCAGAGCAGTCCCGGCTTCAATGGGATCATTTGCCATCAGTATGAGAAGATAGCCGCTGTTCATTATCAGACAGCCTATATTTGTAAGCATAAGACGCAGTGTGTTTCCGCTCTGATGCTTATTTCTGAGCAGCGCGGCTATTCCCGCCAGAGGTATGAGGATACCGATTAACTGAATAAGACGGACGATCATAAATATGGTCATTTCCCCGATGGGAAGATGAGCCCTCCTCTCTTTCAATGCTTTGTGTGATATTGACTTATACTATTCCTAAATCAAAACATTGACAAA
>JAFLUJ010000260.1 GCA_022511485.1 Oscillospiraceae bacterium
ATACGGCGAATCAAAACATTGACTTGTCAATGTTTTGATTCAGGAATAGTATAAATCATATGTTCTAAGCAGGCTTCAAAAAATAAGACCTCCTAATAAATGGGAGGTCTATTTGCATAATCCGCTGTATTGGTCTTATACTTTAATTTTTTGTCTTTATCTTTACACGTTTTCTTTCCGGAGTGCGGAAGTACCGCTTTGTATATTTCTTTATCTTCCTGGCAAGCTTGTCCGAAAGCTCATGACCGGAAAGCCTCCATGCCCAGTTTCCTCCGCCGATGGTGGAGGGGATATTCATTCTCGCCTCTGAACCAAGTCCGAGGAAGTCCTGCATCTGTATAACAACAAGATCGGACACACTGGAATAGACAGTCCGTATCATGCCCCAGTTAGCTCCCTCTTTTTTGGTAAGAGCCATATACTTCTTTGCTTTTTTACGTGTGGACTTGTCCGATGATTTGTACCAGCCGACAGCAGTATCGTTATCGTGAGTTCCTATATAGGTCACGCTGTTCCGGACATAATTGTGTGGGAGATAGCCGCTGTTATCTCCGCCGAAGGCAAATTCCAGGACGTTCATTCCGGGATAGCCGGATTCTTTCAGCATTTTCCGCACGTCCTCAGTGAGGAAGCCAAGATCCTCCGCTACAAGACGGACATTTCCAAGCTTAGCCCTTATCGCCTTAAAAAGCTTCATGGACGGTCCGGGAAGCCATTCGCCTATCTCTGCGGTCTCGTTTCCGTATGGGATAGCATAGAAGCTTTCAAAGCCTCTGAAATGGTCGATACGGGTCAGGTCAAACAGTCTGGCTGAGTATTCTACTCTGGAGATCCACCATTTGTATCCTGTCTTTTCCATGTAGTCCCAGTCGTAAAGGGGATTTCCCCAAAGCTGACCTGTGGGAGAAAAAGCATCCGGGGGACATCCTGCCACCTGTGTGGGACGGAGGTCGTCGTCCAGCATAAAAAGCTGGGGACTTGCCCATATATCGGAGCTGTCCATAGAAACATAGATAGGCATATCTCCGTAAATTTTTATTCCCTTTGAGCCTGCATACTTTTTCAGTTCAAAGTACTGCTTGAAGAATATATACTGAACGAATTTTACACAAGCAGTTTCCTTTGACAGCAGCTCTCTGTATTTTTTTAATGCCTCCGGTTTTCTCAGGCGTATGTCGTCATCCCAATCTGTCCACATTAAATTTTTGAAGTGGCTTTTCAGGGCAGTAAAGAGGGCATAGTCTTCAAGCCAGAAGTCATTATTTTCACAGAATTCTTCAAAATCCTTCACCTGAGCGGATGATGCTTTATTTATAAATGCTCCGAAAGCTTTTTTCAGAAGGATGTACTTAAAGCTGTAAAGCTGACCGTAATCGGCGAAGCTCTGCTTTTTTTCGATGACCTGCAAGTCCGGGTCGTCCTTGCTTATAAGACCATCTTCAATAAGTACATCAAGGTCTATGAGCAAGGGATTTCCCGCATATGCAGAATAGCTCTGGTATGGGGAGTCTCCGTAGCCTGTGGGACCGATAGGAAGTATCTGCCAGTATTCCTGTCCGCTTTTTACGAGGAAATCAACAAAATTCTTTGCCTGTTTTCCGAGAGTGCCTATTCCATATTTTCCCGGCAGACTGGAAATATGAAGCAAAATTCCACTGCTGTGCATAATTATCATTCCTTTGCAAATAATTAATATCATTATACACCATATTTTCTTGAATTTCAAGTATTTGTGTATAATGCCTTTATCGGGGCGATCCGATAACAGTATAATTTGTTTCCGTATAAAGAATATACGGATAAAGGAGTGTTAAAAATGAGCAATCAGAATAACAATAACCAGAATAAGAACCAGAACAAGAACAAGCAGCAGGGCGGCAGCAAGCAGAGCAAGAGCGACGATCAGAAGGACTCTGACTGACTTTAAATTTTAAAGAATAAGAATCCACCGGCTTAGCCGGTGGTTTTTCTTATGCGGGCAAAGCCCTAT
>JAFLUJ010000261.1 GCA_022511485.1 Oscillospiraceae bacterium
TTGTCCTTATAGGTCAGAGAGGCCTGCATAAGCGTCAGTTTATTTTTACGGTAAGACGGCATCCTGTCAAGATTCAGGCGCTGCGCCGCCTTTTCAAGCACACGCACGGAAACATCACAGGCTGTGACCTTCTTGATCTGAGGCTCATTCAGCAAAAGCGAGGTCAGCCTGCCTTCTCCACATCCAAGGTCAATCACACTTGCGGCTCCGCTTGCAAGCACAGCATTCCTCACTGTCTCCATTCTTTGTGTGTTAAGCGGTGTTCGTGCTTCTTTTTCGGTGGTATCACTTTCTACATTTTCAATATCTTCCCCTGTGACAGGCTCATCAGCAAGCAAAATATCCATGGCCTTGCGCGCATAACTCCTCTTTATCGCAAAATAGCGGTGCGCGATTTTTTCTTTATATGGGTGTCCCGCGAGCCATCCCTCACCGTGGTCAAGCAACTTTCTAATCTCATCCTCCGCAATGTAATAGTGCTTCTGCCTATCGAAGACCGGTATCAATACATAAATGTGGTTCAACAGCTCTGAGAGCTTAACCGTTCCGCTGACGGTAAGATTTATATATGGAGACGCTCCCCACTCAGGAAAACGGTCATCCAGCTTTGTTCGTTCAGCAGTGACTGTATATCCCAAGGGTTCAAAAAGCTGCGCGGCAAGCTCTGTATCTCCATTATCCTTCAAAGAGAAAAGGCACGCTGTAAGCTTAATCGGTTTATTCGCGAGTTCCTGCCGCTTGTCGCACCTGCCGCTCATAGCTGTTCCGAAAACACGGGCGATGGCTGTACTCATAAAGGAAGTGGCGGCATATGGTCTGTCGTTTACATAGTCAAACAGTCCGCCGTCTCTACTGCCCAGCCTCCCCCTTGCAAGATCAATGGGATCAATATCCAACAACAATGCAGCAGTAGTGCGCTCATCGCTTACTTCGGGATAAAAGACGTATGCTTTCCCATAACTCAATTCAAACTGCTGTGCTCTGTCAGGGTGTTTATGCAGCAGATATCCGAGCTCTTGTGTGTTTTGTCCCTCGTATTTAATAGTCAATAACATTTGCCATCCCTCCGCAATATTATAATTATAATTCATAAGACCGTATGCTTCAAATACTTTGTTGGCTTTCCGGAGCAAAAAAACGCCTATCTTGAATAGGTTTCTCATCCAAGATAAGCGGTACATGGTTTTGTCTTTCAGACATAGTTTTATGCCTCATTGTAAGCTCTCTCCAGCAAGGGTTTTGCCTTTTCGAAATCCGCTGCATTTTTAATAGTTACTTGCAGATCGCCAGTGCCATAATGTCCAGTACTTCTCATGTCTCTTGTAAATCCATTTTCCAATGTGACGGTTTCAGGATTCAACTTCAGATACAATATGATTTGCTTATTGTATATCTCAATACATACCATATTTTGTACTTTCTTATATGCCAAATATAATTTCAACTGATTTGGTGCGATATCATCTCCTAAAGATTCAATAAAGTCACATATAGAGTGATACAAATTTTTCATTTCAGCAGACGCCGATGCCAACTTTTCAACATGAGATTTCTGTGTGTAGCTTTTTGAATCATTATCACCAGTAACACTTTCTGAAATCGGCTTTATTGTCGGAGTATTTAAATGCTCAAATAGAATTAAATCTTTGCCATACTTACGGTAACTCACTAACTTGATATTTCTCTGCATTTGATTTACCGCATGAATATCATACTTTGTAAAATCATGCGCAATGCAAATAACGCAGGGAACAGACCAGTCTATACTATTTGCCGCTTCCATTCCCAATTTTTCAATAACGAGTAATTTAAAATCTGCTTTATGATCTAAAAGCCAGTCAAGGTAAAACAGCCCTTGATTGATTACATTCTCATTTTGGCTCCGTTTGTATTCAAATATAACAGGACTATTATTTTCATCTATTCCAATACTATCCATTCGACCGTTGGTGATTGCATACTCACTCTTTAAAAATCGTA
>JAFLUJ010000262.1 GCA_022511485.1 Oscillospiraceae bacterium
GTCTTTTTTTATTATTATTGTCAAATAATTACATTATATAAATTTGTAAAGGAATGAGAGAATGTATAAAATTGTCAGAAAGAAAGTTCTTAACCCCACCGTTACGTTAATGGACATCGACGCTCCTATGGTTGCAAAGAAAGCCGAGCCGGGACAGTTCATTATCCTCCGTGTGGACGAGGCGGGAGAACGCATTCCCCTCACCGTTGCGGATTTTGACCGGGACAAGGGAACAGTAACTATCATTTTCCAGATCGTAGGTGCAACCACCGAAAAGCTTAACGCTAAAAACGAGGGAGACTACATACAGGACTTTGTAGGTCCTCTGGGCGTGGAATCCCATACAGACGGACTGAAAAAGGTTGCCGTTGTCGGCGGAGGAGTAGGCTGTGCTATCGCCTATCCCATTGCAAAGAAGCTCCACAATCTTGGCTGTGAAGTACACTCCGTTGTTGGATTCAGAAATAAGGATCTGGTTATTTTAGAGGAAGAATTTGACGCAGTGTCCGATAAGCTCTGCATGATGACCGATGACGGCTCTCACGGAACAAAGGGACTTGTCACCGACGCTCTGAAACAGCTTATCGAAAGCGGCGAAAAATACGACGAGGTCATCACCATCGGACCGCTGATAATGATGAAATTTGTCTGCGCTCTTACCAAGCAGTACGACATAAAGACCGTTGTTTCCATGAATCCCATCATGATCGACGGTACAGGAATGTGCGGAGGCTGCCGTCTTTCCGTTGGCGGAGAGACCAAGTTCGCCTGTGTTGACGGTCCGGATTTTGACGGTCATCTTGTTGACTTCGACGAAGCTATTGAGCGTTCCTCCATGTATAAGCCCTTTGAACGCAAGAAGCACGAGGAAGTCTGCAATCTGTTAAAGAAGGAGGCTGAATAATCATGCCCAATATGTCTCTTAAAAAGAATGAAATGCCCGCTCAGGAGCCAAATGTAAGAAATAAAAATTTCAGCGAGGTAGCTCTCGGATACTCAAAGGAAACCGCCGTTGATGAATCCACCCGGTGTCTTAACTGCAAAAACAAGCCATGTGTAGAGGGATGTCCGGTAAACATTGATATTCCCGCTTTTATCCAGAAGGTACAGCAGGAGGACTTCGACGGCGCATATGATATTATCAGCAGTTCAAGCTCCCTTCCCGCAGTCTGCGGAAGAGTATGTCCTCAGGAGACCCAGTGCGAGGGTAAATGCGTCCGGGGCATAAAGGGAGATCCTGTAGGTATCGGCAGACTGGAGCGTTTCGTTGCTGACTGGCACAACGAAAATTCCACAGCCGCTGTAACAAAGCCTGCGTCCAACGGTCACAGAGCTGCTATTATCGGAGCGGGTCCCGCAGGTCTTACCTGTGCAGGAGACCTTGCAAGAATGGGCTATCAGGTAACAGTTTACGAGGCTCTCCATCTTGCAGGAGGAGTTCTTGTGTACGGTATCCCTGAGTTCCGTCTCCCCAAGGCTATCGTTCAGAAGGAAATTGACGGTCTTAAGGCTCTGGGAGTGGAGATCAACACCAACACAGTCGTAGGAAAGACCATCACCGTTGACGAGCTTTTCGAGCAGGGCTTCGAGGCTATATTCATAGGCTCAGGCGCAGGACTTCCCAGATTTATGGGTATCCCCGGTGAAAATCTCAAGGGTGTATATTCCGCAAATGAGTTCCTTACAAGAACCAATCTTATGAAAGCATATAACGAGAACTCCGACACTCCCGTACAGCGTGCAAAGAACGTTGCAGTAGTAGGCGGAGGAAACGTTGCCATGGACGCCGCCAGATGTGCAAAGCGTCTTGGCGCAGAGAATGTTTACATAGTATACCGTCGCGGCGAAGCAGAAATGCCCGCCCGTAACGAGGAGATTGAGCACGCCAAGGAGGAGGGCATCATCTTCAAGACCCTTAACAATCCTGTGGAAATTCTGGGCGACGAGCACAAGTTCGTAACCGGAA
>JAFLUJ010000263.1 GCA_022511485.1 Oscillospiraceae bacterium
AGCGCAGCAGTGATCTTTGCCAATTATTATGACAATGGCGGCAGCGTCACAAAGCTGTCAGGTATCTTCAAGACCCCATTCAGCGATGTAAAGAAAACAGATGAAAATATAGGCTCTATTGCAGTTGCATACGCTATGGGCTTTATTGACAAGGGAAACGGCACATTCGGCGGCAGCAAAAAGGTCACACGGGCTGAGGCTGTACAGATGATCTATGATTACATTCTTCGTCTGTCAAAGGAAAGCAACTAACTCACTAAAGAAAGGAAAGATCACATATGAAAAAATCTATTTCCGGAATTGCTGCTTTTGCTATGGCTGTAGTGACGGCGGTATCGTCAATTCCGATGACTGTGGCTTACGGTGAAGATGTTATTGATGTATATGAAGAAGATTATTATATGCCGTACGAGCCGGGAGTGTCCGCTACCTCTGATAAGGACGATCAGGCTATGAAGGAGGCTCTCACTATCGTAAAAAGGAGAGTGACTGTCCCGGAGGAAATTTCCGAATTTACTTACAGTACATCCTTAAGCTATGGAACGAAGTCCTTCAATTTCAATTGGACAACTCCTAATGACGCTAAAGAGCACAAATATGTCAAGGTTTCCATTGTGGGAAACATCATTACAGATTATACTTACTTTGATGGAACGACCTCCCGCTCTGGGCCACGGTTTGCAAAGATGACAGAGGATCAGCTTCTTGAAAAGGCAAAGGAGCATATCAAGAAGCTTGACCCGACTATTGCTGACAAGGCAGAAGTCACACTGAGCTATTTCGGTCTTAATTCAAACTATGTAAACATAAATATCAGGAGATTTGAAAACGGCATACCGGTAAACAACAATGGCGGAAGTATCACTCTTGACAAAGATACCGGGGAGTTAAAAAGCTTCTCCATTACATGGGCAGATAATGCGGTATTTTCCGATCCCGGAGCTGTAAAAACTGAGGCGGAGACCCGGGAGGCTTACAAGCAGATCTGCAATCTGACCCCGTACTACAAGTCCACTACAGACTGGAACACCAAAAAGGTGACGACACGAATTGTTTACGATCCGGATATGACCTCCGAGATAGATGCGTTTACCGGGCAGCCCTCCACTATATGGGATGATATGAAAAGCGCTGAGGGAACGAGGTTCTCCTCCGATGTGTATGCAAATCCCATGACAGGAGCAGGGAATTATGACGAGGTCTCCGCAGATGGCGCGATATTTGACGGCGTCGAGTTTACCAAGGAAGAGCTGAAAAAAATACAGCAGGACAAAAAGCTCCTGACCAAGGAGCAGGTGACGGAGCTTCTGAAAAAGGATAAGTTTGTTGCTCTCACTGATGATTATGTAATAAGCAGCTACAAAACCTCCGGAGAGAAATATCCCATAATGCTTCTGGACAACGACAAGGGTATATCTACTCCTGACAAGGACAAGGAGTCTGAGAAATTCTATATTGATGCAGTTTACACCATAAAGAGCGAGCTTAAAAACAGCTACAGCGGGTATAAGTATATCACTGTACAGCTTGACGGCGAGACCGGAGAGATACTCTCCATGCGCAAAGGCAATGCTGATAATAACGAGCTTCCCAAGCTTGATGTGCAGAAGTCCAAGGCTATAGCAGATGAAGTGGCAAAAACCTACTGCAAGGACATCATCAAGGAATACAAGGCTTCTGCAAGCAACAGCGATCCTGCCCAGACATGGACTGTCAGGGTAGGAGGAAAGGACGTGGAGCGTTCTGAAACAGCAAGAACATTCACATATAAACGCTATGTGAACGGCATACAGGTCTATGCAGACAGCATAAGCGTGCGTGTGGATTCAAACGGAGTTGTGACACTGTATGACTGTTATCATTCAGAGAATGCAGCATTTCCCTCTGCTGATGATATTCTCACTCCTGAGCAGGCTTTTGACAAGCTTTATCAGCAGCAGAGTTTCAACTATTACTATGACGGC
>JAFLUJ010000264.1 GCA_022511485.1 Oscillospiraceae bacterium
AGAATCTCCGTATCTATTCCTTTTGCCAAGCTTTTCAGCTTTTCTTCCATACCTGCCTGAATCAGGCAGCTTTGCGCACGTTCTCCGTCTGTAGCTTCCGGTTCCTTCATGGAAACATTTTCAGCCAGAGGAAAAGCAAACAATTCAACATTCTGAAAGACCGGTGCAAACAGTCTGAGATAATCCTGTTTTTTAAACTGCTTTATATTATATCCGTTTATCAGGATTTCGCCCGATGTGACATCGTAAAGACGCAGCAGTAATTTGATAAAGGTGGTCTTTCCGGCGCCGTTCAGTCCAACGATCGCCAAACGCTGCCCCGCGGGAAATTTCAGATTTAAGTTCTTGATCGTGTCCTCCTTTGCTCCCTCATATCGGAAGGACACATTCTTAAACTCAAAACTGTATTGATCACCCAGTACGGATATATCCAGCTTGTCTTCTTCGATCTCCGTCTCCAGGTCCATGAAGGTTCTGAAATCATCCACCAAATTCGAGGCAAACTGCATCTGTCCAAAATTATCATAAAAATCGGATAATGCAGAAGAAAACGCACTGCAAAGACCGAGATACAGCGTAAAGTTTCCGATTGACACACTCTCGTGCAGGACCTGTGTGATTAGGATGTAATACATTACTAACGATGACATGAGAGACGTCGTTGAGTAAATAAATGAGTGGCGAAGCCAGACATTTCTACTTTTGCTGTACTTACTCTCGTACTCATCAAATATGTCTCTCTGCTTTTTCAGCAGCCATGATTTCAGTGAAAACAGCCGGATATCCTTGGCATAATCGAAATCCTGCGTACTGCGCTCCATGTAGTTCATTTTTCTCCGCGTAGAGGATGTCGCATCCCAGAAATATCTTTTATCGTCACGAATGGACCATCTCTGGGACAGATAATTAATCACCATTGCAACAGTAAGGACCAGAATCAGCCGCGGATCCAGTACAACTATGGTGCCCGCCGTCACTACGATAGTCACAAGCCTTGCTGCCAGAGCAAAGGAACGGTTCATCATGCCGCCTACCCCCTGCATATCTCCGCCTGTCGCATTCATGGCACGCTGATGTAAATCCAGAATATGCGGCTGCTCAAGCATCTGATAATTCATGGAAAGCAGCTTGTCGTTCTTTTCCGTGATCATCTTGAAACGCACATAAGCCATATTGATATATACACGATTAAAAATCAGTGTATTTCCGCCGATTGCCAGCAATTCGACCACAGCAATGCCTGCCACAAGATGCCAGAGCGGTAAGGTATTGGGGACATCCGCACTTGACTGTGCTTCAATAATATCTACCAGGAACTTGCCGATATAACTCCAAAGGTATCTCACAACCGACTGCGTCAATGCACCGCAGATATACATGAGTACCATTACCTTCCGATATTTCCAGATATTTGAGAAAATATATTTCAAATTGCTTATCAGACCGTAATTTGTGTAAGGTACTTTAAACTTTCCCTGTTCATCACGCTCCCCAAGCTTTATGTTTTTACTTGTTCTTTTCTTCACAATTAATCCCTCTATGATACGATATCACGCACCCAATAAAAGCAACAACATCGCCGTACCATATCAAACGCGACATCCCTACAATCCGGTCAGAAATTTATTCTCAGGAGTTCTGCAAGTATAATAGACAACCCTCGACAGTTTGTTTTTCCTTCCACTTTTTTGCTTGCGTATACGCTTCATTAATCATTGTACCACAGTTTTGCCATTTAGGATACCCAACACCATAAACCGTCTGTACAAGACAAGACCGCCAATACACCAAAAAGGCGCAACCGCAGCCATTTTAGCATAGAAAAAGCCGGAATTAACCGGCTTTTGAGCGATTGCGGAAGGATTTGAACCCTGCATTTCCGGCCTGAAAGGCCGGTGTCCTAGCCTTTAGACTAGGGACCTTGCAGCAGGCTCTTACAACCTGTA
>JAFLUJ010000265.1 GCA_022511485.1 Oscillospiraceae bacterium
TACGCAACCTTTCTAAAAACCTTAAAAAAAATATCTTTTCCGATAGCCCACGGAAGAAAGGTTTTCCCCAGTAAAAATACAGCGATAATATTCTGAATTATGCTCTGCACTATTGTTCACAAATATTAACTCATGAAATTATCCTGTGCAACAGCACCTTGATTTTATTTCATAAGACCTCTTATCTCATCACGGGAGAAATTGTACTTTTTTTCGCAGAAGTGACAGCATACCTCGATACTATCTTCCTCCTCTGCCATTTTTGTAAGCTCCTCCCTGCCAAGGCTGATAAGAGCTCTTTCCACGCGCTCTTTGCTGCAATCACATTTGTAGGAGGATTCAAAGGAATCCAGCAACTCCGGCTCCAAGCCCTCCAGAACGCTCATTGCTATGTCCTCCGCCGTCATTCCGGAGTCAAGCATATTCGTTACCGACGGAAGCCTTCCGATATTTGCTTCCAGAGTGTCTATACAGCCTTCATCCGCAAATGGCAGAAGCTGTATAAGATACCCTCCCGCTGCTTTTATGGTAAGATCGGGATTAACAAGTACTCCCAGACCACAGACAGTGGGGATCTGCTCGCTGACCGCAAAATAATTGGCGATGTCCTCCGCGATCTCTCCGGAAACAATAGGGACTTGTCCTACATAAGGTTCTTTCAGACCCAGGTCTTTTACTACGGAAAAAGTACCGTTGTTTCCCACCGCGCCTGCCACGTCCAGCTTGCCGAATTTGTTAAGAGGTATCTCAACAACGGGATTTCCCACATAGGACTTTACATTTCCGCTGCTGTCTGCCACTGCAATGAGGATGTCTGTAGGACCTCCCCCGTCCATTCGTATGGTTACGGAGTCATTTCCCCCTTTGAGACCTATCCCGATAAGTGACGCTGCTATTGACAGACGTCCCAGCGCCGCCGATACAACAGCAGAGGTCTTGTGTATCTCTTCTATTCTTGAAACAATATCCTTTGCATCAATGGCTGTGGCAGCCACCGAACCGTCTCCGGATATTGTCCGTACAATTTTTGCCATATTTACATAACCTTTCTTGCCGCATAGACAATCTTTTCACTGTCAGGTTTTGGCGGCAGAATCGTATCATAATCATATTTTCCGGCTATCTCAAAGCCGCATTTTGTAAGTATATCATCAATTAAACTTTCGTCAAAGGCGATCTCCGAAAAGCTGTCCTCATATCTTACGTATGAGCCGTCCTGCTGCCGCTCGAAAAAATCAAGCCACATCTCCACACGGTTGTCCTTTTCCTGATAGGAGTTCTGCCATACACAGTAGACCTCGTCCACATCGTAGACAAAGGTATTATTTCCCAGAACGTTTTTATGCTTGTAGGGAGTGTTGACATCAAAAAGAAACAGTCCCTGAGGCTCACAGAAAAGAGATACCCTTTCTATGGTACGCTTAACAGCGTCAATGTCAGGAAGATGGTTCAGGCTGTCCAGAGAGCATATCGTGACATCAATAGTACCAAACATATCCAATTTCGTCATATCCTGACATAAATACTGAATGTTCAGACCACTGTCCAGCTTTTTTTCAATAGCTTCGTTCAGCATTTCCTCTGAATTGTCAATTCCTATAACATCGTAGCCCATCCTGCTCATTTCTTCGGAAAGACTTCCTGTACCGCAGGCAAGGTCAAGCAGGATATTTTTCCTGCCTCCATGCATTTCTATGAGACTGTCGAAATACTCCGCCATATGCTTATAGGATATGTTACTGGTCAGTATATCATAAAAATAGGAAAAGCTATGATATGCGCCCATTATTTTTTGCCCTGCATACGCTCAAATACCATTGCGTATCCGCCGCTTCCCTGATAGTTGAGAGTTCTGTTCACACGGCTGATAGTAGCAGTGCTTGCCCCTGTTTCAGCTACAATATCCTTGTAAACCTTTTTACTTGTCAGCATTTTAGC
>JAFLUJ010000266.1 GCA_022511485.1 Oscillospiraceae bacterium
CATTCTGCCATTTCCATCACGAAACGGATGAATGCAGAGAAAATCAAGGATAAACCTCGGGATCAATAAAAGCGGATCCACCAGACCACCAGATAGAGCTACACCAAAAGCTATGCACAAATTATCAACAGATTCTGGTGTCTCCCATGCTGATACCGGTTTGAATCTGACAAACTTATTACCCTGCGTGTCTTCTTCCTCGATGATATTATCACCGGTCTTATACTTGCCACCCACATTGTATCCTTCAAATTTGTAAATATCTCTATGGAGCTGAAGAATAATAGATGGCTTAGGCGGAATATGCTCATAGCTTTCATGGATCGTATTAAGCACATCTCTATATCCAGCAATCTCCTGCTCATCCCTTGATTTTGGACGTGTCTTGTCCTTTACAAGCGCTTTTAATCTATCATCAGAAGTATATATTCCTTCGATTTTGTTAGAAGCTTCCGTACTCTGTATTTTAGCTATCTCCATAAGACCGGCAAGAACATCAGTTTTAGCTTCAATAAAAAGAGTCTGCTCTCCTTTATATTCATGTATCTGCGTTAGCATTGATACTATTTCAGGCGTCAATAACTTTTGCCATTTATTACCATATTCATAATTTCTCACTTAACTACCTCATTCCAATTTTAATTTACTCATCTTTAGAAATTATGACTTAATTGAAGTATACAATTCAATTATTTCATTGTCAACTTTAATTTAGTCATTTTCGCAGAAATGATAAAATTAAAAATCAATGACTTAATTAAACTGAGCGAAGTTTCCTCCGCCCAGTTTCAATCACTATATACATACCTCCAATATGCGGAAAACCATGACAGAAGCCGTGGGGTGTTTTCCTCGAGGGAAATTCCCCACGGCTTCTGTCCGTCACTCAGTCGATAACCAACTCAAGCTTCTGTAAGTCTCCTTATCACATTGTCAAATGAAGAATTTATTTTTGCCTAAAAAATACACTAACGCAAGAAATGACTTGCATAAACACATAGAAACAATATATAATAAATCAAAGCAAATACATTGTAATTACTTTGTAAATCCAAGAAGGCGTGATAAATATGTATGTGTTTGATTGGGATGAACGCAAAAACCTGATCAACCAGGATAAGCATGGAATCGACTTTGCCGAAGCAAGTTCTGTATTTTATGACGAAAGAGCTATATTGTTCGACGATCCCGAACATTCTGCGGACGAAGAAAGGTTTATACTGCTGGGGATGAGTCAAAACGCAAATGTTTGTATAGTATGCCATTGTTACAGAGAATCCGATACGGTAATCCGTATCATATCAGCCAGAATGGCAACAAGAAAGGAGCTGGAAAGATATGTTAGAGGAATATGATATCGATAAATTGAATCCCAGACCTAACCCTTATGCTAAAGAGCTCAAGAAACAGGTCACGATAAAAATTGCACCAACTGTTATTGAGTATTTTAAAGAACAGGCCGCCAAAGTCGGTGTGCCTTATCAAACGCTTATCAACTTGTATCTGACAGATTGTGTAAATAACAAAAGAGAAATTCAGATGACATGGAAGTAGATCCCCCGTCAAAACTTTTAAGGGAGTGCAGTTGATCCTGCACTCCCTTACAGATTTTAAAGCTAAATTAAACTACAAAATGCTAAATGAAACATCGCAGAAAACCAGGACAGAAGCCATGGGGTGTTTTCCTCGGGGAAAACTCATTTTCTGCGGAGACGAGACTTTGGCTGATGAGCCCCCGCTTACGGGCTCATCAGCCGCGCATAAAGGCTCGTCGGAGCCGCCAGAAAATGAACCCCGAGGGAAATTCCCCACGGCTTCTGTCCGTCACTCAGTTGATAACCCCCTCAAACTTCAGTCCATCACTCAATCAGCAGTCCCCTCACTGCCACTTATCACAAAGCGAATTGATCTGATCCGCAAACTTGCCCAT
>JAFLUJ010000267.1 GCA_022511485.1 Oscillospiraceae bacterium
CGATTTTTGGTATTTTGTTTTCCCTCTCCCTATGGTTTCCTGACCCCCGGGAAGATAGAGAACATTTAAAGAATAACAAATCAACAATAAAAACACAATACACTCCCCGCCGCAGGCTCATAAATTATGATTTATCATCCTCAGATTCCGGAGCTGTCTGCTTGATCTCCTCCTGCTGCATGGAGGTCTTTTCCCGCTTTGCAGCTTTGCGTTTCTTTATAGCTTTCACTATTGAGATAACGATAAATACCACGATTCCGATAAGTACCAGATACGGAGCAAGATAAATTATCAGGAACAGCAGACCTTCAAGGAAGTTCAGGAAGCCTCTTCCTGCGTCCTTCAGGGTAGCGGACAGCCTGTCAAAGAAGGTATCAGTCTTCACAGGCTCGGAAACATACTCCTTGACCTCATTGATCGTGATATAGACATAAGAATAAGCAACATCAGTCTCTATTGCGTTCATACGGGTCTTGATGTTGGCGATCTGTATCTGGATGTCGGTAAGCTCCCTTTCCACTGCTACGGCGTATTCGTCCTCAGTGATGGTGGAGAGCAAAGCTATGTACCGGGCTTCCTTAGCCTCATATATTTCAAGAGTAGTTCCAAGGTCGTGGTATTCCTGACTGACATTTTCCACCCGGGCGTTTTTGCTTCGCAGATCCCCCAACTCAGAGGCGGAATTGCAGAAATCCTCGTAATTTTTGCTGGGTATCCTCAGCGTTGCCGTATAGGACTGCCACTTCTCGGCGCTGGCGTTGTACCAGACGCTGGAGTAGCCTCCGTCGCTGTAATTTTCCTGCTCGATGAATCCGCCGTACATATCAAGGTCATTTTTAAAGGCGGTGACAGACTGGTCAAAATTCAGTGTGTCGATACTCATGGTGCAGTAGTAGACAAGCATTTCCCGGGAAAGCTTTTCCGCTTCAAGTCCGTTTTCAGGACTTTCCGCCATTGAGGGATCGGCAGGTGTTTCGGCATATTCGTAGCTGTCCGCTGCCGCTCCTCCGTCATAGCTGGCGGAGCTGTTATAGCTTTCGGAGTTTGGGCTGAATAATCCCTTGCTGTCAGAAGCGGACGCTCCGTTTGTCTGGGCAGCGTGCTGGACGTAGGATACGCCGGCGTCTGCTGCTTTATCCATACTTGCACAGGCTGTCATCATTGACGCGCAAAGCAGTGCGGAGATCATAATTCTCTTTTTCATTTTGTGGAACACTCCTTCTTTTTTATAGCTGCTATATATACGATCCACTGTGGCAGTTTTTATGGTGATGATTTGTAAATATTTTGTGAATATAAATTTAAATGATAGAGGATCGAAACTTCATCTATCTTCTATCCTCTGATCTCTATTATACTAACAGCTATATCATACAATAAATATACTTAAAGGAAAATCTATCAACTTTGGAAAGAGTAGCATAATAGTACTTTGTCAGAGTATCTACTGCCAGGACGGTATTTTCTGCGTCCCGGGGAGTGATAACATTTCCTCCGAAATAGGCTTTTAACGCTGTCCCGATGACGGTCTGAGCTGTGCCGTCTGAAAGCAGATCAGACCGGAGGGAAAGCATTTCTGCATACTCGCTGTAGTCAAGACCTCCCTGTTCGGGAAGCTTCATTATACGCAGTATCCTGCTGAATTTTCTGTATGCAGCAAGAGCAGCAGACTTTTCTCCGAGAGCGCATTTCCTGCGGTAGAGTGCTATTGCAAGTTTCCGTCTGAGAGCAAACAGAACAGGGATAAGCAGCAGTACCATAAGCACAATGACCGGAGCGGTAAGGTCATAGATCATGTCGGCTTTTTCTCCTGTGCCGCCGTATCCGAATATCACAAATCCCACTGTGGGCTTAGGAACTTCTGTTATTTCGTTCTGCGTTTTTATTTCTGTTTCTGTCACAGTGTTCTCGCCGTCAGCGGGCATAGCAG
>JAFLUJ010000175.1 GCA_022511485.1 Oscillospiraceae bacterium
TGAGATCAAGGAAGCTCTTGAACTGGGTCTCAAGCTTTGCGAAACTGTAAAGCCTGACCTGCTCCTTGCTACAGACCCGGACGCTGACCGCGTTGGTATCGCAGTTCCGGACTCAAACGGAGGATACGTTCTCTTTACCGGAAACGAAGTAGGCGCAATGCTCCTTGAATATATCTGCTCCGAAAGAACAAAGCTGGGAACAATGCCCGAGGAGCCTATAGCAGTAAAGACCATCGTTACAACAGATATTACAAAGGCCATCGCAAAGGAGTACGGCGTGAAGATAATCGAAGTTCTCACCGGCTTCAAATTTATCGGCGAGCAGATCGGTTTCCTTGAGGACAAGGGTGAGGAGGACAGATATGTCTTCGGCTTTGAGGAAAGCTACGGCTACCTTGCAGGCTCATACGTAAGAGACAAGGACGCTGTCGTAGCATCCATGCTCATCTGCGAAATGGCTGCATTCTACCGCACAAAGGAAATCTCCCTGCTCCAGGCAAGAGAGAATATGTACAAGAAGTACGGGGTATACACACATACCCAGAAGTCCTTCACCTGCGAGGGAGCTTCCGGTATGCAGAAGATGAAGGAGCTTATGACAATGCTCCGCACCGAGACTCCCAAGGCTATCGGCGGTCTGGAGGTAACAAAGTTCGACGATTATCTTGACAGCACTTCAGCAGACTGCAAGACCGGAGCAAAAACAAAGCTCACACTTCCCAAGTCGGACGTTCTTGCATTCACACTTACTGACGGAGCTTCCGTAATTATCCGTCCTTCCGGAACAGAGCCCAAGATCAAGGCATACTACACCACCACCGGAGAGACCAAGAAGGAAGCGGACGCTCTCGAAGCAAAGATCTCCGCAGACTTCCAGAAGATCCTTGGCTTCTGATGTTATCATAAGAGTATAAAAAATTGAGCCTGCCAACCGTTTTCCACAGTTGGCAGGCTTCTATTTATCCACTGTAACTGTTATTTAAACATTTTAGCAACTAAAAAACAGTTGCATTTTCTGATTTTATGTGGTATAATAATTCAGGAGGTCATACAATGGGTAAAAAAGAAAAACTAATACAGCGACTTATGTCAATACCTAAAGATTTTACATTTGATGAAATGCAGGCTCTGCTTGAAGCTCTTGGATTTGAAATGAGCAACAAAGGAAAAACAAGCGGCTCACGAGTAAAATTTTACAAAGAAAATACAACAATAATACTTCACAAACCTCACCCGCACAAAGAATTAATGGAATATCAGATAAAGCAGATAATTGAGAAGCTTAAGGAGGATGATTTAATATGAAAAATGTCATGGAATACAAAGGTTATTTGGGTACAGTTGAGTATTCAGAAACAGACAATATACTATTTGGAAAGGTCATAGGTATCGGCAGTCTGATCTCATACGAGGGAAAAAGTGTTGACGAACTGCGAAGTGATTTTGAAGGTGCTGTTGAAGATTATCTTGAATTGTGTACCGAAAAAGGAATTGAACCCGAAAAAACATACAAAGGCAGCTTTAATGTTAGAATTTCGCCGATTTTGCACCGCAGTCTTGCTCTTTATGCGGCTTCACACAATCAATCTCTTAATGCTTCTGTTGAAGCAGCAATAGAGTATTATATTTCATCAAAACAGTAACCGCTTTGAAATTTTGATCCCCCGTCCATGGTAAATATGGACGGGGGGTTTTCATCATACAAAAAGCATAAAAGCGGGATATACACTATCCCGCTTTTATATTATCCTATACCGCCGTTGTTGGTTGGAAGCAGATTGAAATTCCTGTTGGGACGCTGATTTGGCACAAAGAAGTACACAAACTTCACCGAGAAGATGTCACACAGCAGGAAGTTGGCGTTTTCGTCGTCGTAAAGTGTTATGTAGCTTGTTCCTACATGGAAGATCTGTCCCTGCTTTCTGTGTATCCGATCTGTGCCGATAAGGAACTCCACCACAACGTAGTTTCCGATGTTTTTGGCAAGGATATTCTGTATTGAGCCTAACATCTCATCGCTGTCGAAGCTCTGCTGCGGAGGAGTTACAAATTCCGGATGCTCCCTCAGCAGCCTTTCTACCCATGCTCTGCTTTCCGTAACATTTCTGTCCGGAGGAAGCGGAGCTAAAACATCATACTGATCGCTTCCCTCGATGCTGCTGTTCCAGTTATTGCTGTTTCCTGTATTTCCTGTGCTGCTGTTGTTCCAGTTACTGCTGCCGTTGTTATTATTTCTGTTATTGCCATTATTCCAATTGTTACTGCCGCCGTTGTTATTACCGCCGTTATTGTTATTAGTGTTATTCCAGTTGTTATTCCTGTTTTGCTGATTGTTTGCAGGACTTCCGGGTCTGTCATAATTACCGTTCATAGAAAAGCATTCCTTTCACTAAGTTTCTGCGTATGCGTCGGTGGGATTGTAGAAGCAGTGGTTTCCTATGCGTATTGCGAACTCTCCTACACGGCTCGGAAAAAACTGCTGACACTCCGGACTGTAGGGATTGAAAAACCACAAAGCAAATCCCAGATTTGTCAGACGATTTCCTGCGATAGCCCAGTTTGCAATGTCATAATGCTGCTGCTCCGGACGCATATTATAGACGTTTTGCAGATTTACCACTCCTCCAAGAGTTTCACTGGCACATTGGAACTGTCCCCTCTGATAAACGACCTCTCTTATTGTATAAAGTCTGCCGTATTCTCCGTATGTAATATTGACCCTGTTCATTACAACGCTTGCAACTGCCTTCATACCGTTTTCTCCCTCACCGCCCGCCTCACATTGTATGATTCTGGCAAGGAGTTCAACATCGGAATATGCCAAATCAGTCCCCCCTTTTGATACGATCCAGAAAAATCCGACATAAGGCTTTGAGGATTTTTCTTTGCTGCTCTATATACTTATTCGGCTCTTATTTCAGATATGACATAAATATAAAAAAGACAAGCTTTTTCCCAAAGAATTTACATCATTTTTTGACCCTTATTTCCCGGCATCATATAACATATAAATAGTAAGGACAGCCGCAAAACGACTGTCCCTGATCTGTAAAATAATTTTAATAAAATAAGTTCTCATTGTTAAGCCAGAAATCATAACGTCTGCCAAATATCATCGGGTATGAATAATCCAACCTCCTAAGGAACTTGTCGTCTTTCCACAGATCCGGATCAATCTCCCTACCTAACTTAATATCGCCGTCATTTGTGCAGATACCATTACCGTTATAACTCATGTGAGAAATATTCGGAGTGATATTTTCATCTGTTATCAGACGCTTTATTATACCTTCGATCTGATTAACAGGGAAACGGAACATTAAGTCAGCGTCAAAATCCGCTGTATTCTTTTCGGCTTCTAATGCCTCCAGAAGTTTTTCGTTTGCTCCGCCGATATTTCCGTCCTCGTCAATGTAAAGCTCGGATATATCCTGTCCGAAGCAGCGTTCAAGAGCATCTGCAATCTGAGAATAATAAACCGAGGACATATATCCGTTTAATATTCTTGAAGCATTGCCGACCCACTTCATAGATAAACTGATTAAAGACCGATCAAGTATCGACTGCACACTTTCCCGGTATTCTTCATCAGAAATATCAGTGATCTCAATTTTGCGTTTATCTATATCGTAGTCAAACTCAAAGCTTATATCCTTTGGAATACCTTCCTCTTCAAAACGCTTTGCGATATATTCATTAAGTGAGGAATGATGATCGTTCAACAGATCAAAAGCTCTTTCCGCTAATCCCAAATAATCATCATCGGCTAAACGAGGAAGCGTTTCATAACGTATAAGAGTGCCATCCGCTATACCTTTACGCAGATGGGCTGTCTGTCTCCATACTTCCATTGCAATATTCCGTCCCATTTCAGGCGGTGACGACGGCGACAAAGAGAATGTGTCAACATTCATGCTGCTGTTCATGCTTTTGGCTTTTGCAGAGGCAGCATTGACAGCCGACGGATCAGCATTATTTTTGTATTTGCTGTAAGAACTTTGAATGTGTTTTCCGACTTTCATTTCCATAATAAATTCCTCCAAATTCATGTCATAATCTGATATAACATTCTTTAATAAAACATATCTTCATTGTTAAGCCAAAAATCATAATGTTCGGGAGAAACTGGTATGTATCCGTATTCCATACGCCTGAGAAATCCGTTATCTTCCCAGAGAGAAGGATCAATTTCTTTTCCAAATTGTATATCACCGTCATTCGTATATATGCCGTTTCCATCATAGCCCATATGGGAAATATTCGGAGTGATGTTTTCGTCTGTTATCAGACGCTTCAACATAGCTTCGATCTGATTGACAGGGAAATCATACATTTTTTTCGCATCAAAATTTGCGATACTCTTTTCAGCCGCCAATGCCATTTGCAGATTTTTGTTTACACCGCCTATATTTCCTTTTTCGTCAATGTAAAGCTCTGATATATCCTGTCCGAAGCACCGTTCAAGAGCCTTTGAAATATTTGCATAATAAATCGATGACATATATCCGTTTACTATTCTCGAAGCGTTAGCAACCCAGTCAGGTGACATACTTTTATCAAGAATTTCCTGCACGCTGTCACGATACTTTTCATCCGATATATTTGTCAGCACGGCTTTACCGTTATCAAGGTCGTAATCAAACTCAAAGGTTATATCTTCTGGTACCCCAAACTCTTTCAGCTTTTTAGAAAAACCTTCACTTATATCGTGAAGATCTTGATTAAAAAAGTCATAAGCCATTTCTGCTTTACCTAAATAGTCGTCTTCAGCAAATCGCTTTACTTCAATATGCTGAATACCATCCTGCTGTAAATTCTTCCTGAACTCTTCCATCTGCCTGAGCATATCTCCTGAATATATACCGCTCAGATCGAATGTCCCGCCCAATGATTTCCATGCAAAATTATCGGATTTTTTCGAGCTATTGATAGCTTCTTTCCGGTGATTACTTATTGCAACAGGATCACCATTATATTTGCTGAAAGAGCTTTGAATGTGAATACCTACTTTTGTTTCCATAATAAATTCCTCCTGTTTATGCGGTCAGCCGCTTTTATAAGACTGCCCACTTATTGAATATGCGATCACAGAACCGGGCACATCTGACCCTCTTATGTACATATTAATTTTACTTTCACAATTTAATTATTAATAAAATTTATCATAGTGTTTGAGCCACAGATTAGTATTTAAAACTGACATAATAAATGCTGATGTTCCTCTCATTATATATTTTTCCTCATTGAACAAATTCGGGTCAAAATCTTTTCCGAATTTAAATTCACCGTCATTTGTGTAAATGCACTCTCCGTCATATCCCATGTGAGAAATATTTGGCGTGATGTTTTCATCTGATACCAGCCGTTTTAATAATTCTTCGATATTTTCCCAATAGAAATCTACGTAAATATACTCGCCTGTTTCTTTAGATCTATTTTCGGCATTTATTGCAGCTTGAAGATTTTTGTTTACACCGCCGAGATTACCATTTTCGTCAATGTAAAGGTCATTTATATCCTGCCCGAAGGAACTTTCAAGAGCTGCTGATACCCAGGGATATAATATAGAAGATTTATATCCGTTCATTACTCTTGAAGCACATGAAATAGTTTTAAATGATTTGCAGCTATCCAGTACTTTTTCAACACTTTCACGATACATTTCGTCGGATATTTCCGTGATCTCAAAAGTACCTGAATCATAATTATAATCAAATTCAAAAGTCACGTCTTTAGGAACGCCAGCTTCTTCAAGCCTTTGGGAAATAGCCTCATTCGTTTTCTTTTCAGAATAGCTTATTATGTCAAAGTTGAATTTAGCCCTACCCGCAAAATCGTCAGTGGCAAGATTAAGGTTAAGCGGTTCCAAAATCATAAGATTGCCTTGTCGCATCGCGGCTGTCTGTCTCCATACCTCCATTGGATCCGGCGGCGATTTAGTGAATGTATCAGCATTTGTACGCTGTGCCGCTGCATAAGATGAGGTTGACAAAGAGAATGTGTCCGTCTTCTTGCTGCTGTTCGTGCTTTTGGCTTTTGCAGAGGCAGCATTGGCAGTTATCGTATCAGCATTATTTTTGTATTTGCTGTAAGAGCTTTGAATGTGTTTTCCGACTTTCATTTCCATAATAAATTCCTCCTGTTTATAAGGACATAGGATTTATACGACTGCCCTATTCACAAAATAATATCAATAAAATAATTCTTAGTTATTAAGCCAACGGTCATAATCACCTTTGACAACATTTCTGTATGATAATGCCGATCTCATAGTGAAGCTTCTGTCGTCTTTAAACGGTTTGGGGTCAAAATCCTTGTCAAGCTTAATATCACCGTCATTAGTATAAACACCGTTTGCACCATAACCCATATGAGAAATATTTGGGGTGATATTTTCGTCTGTTATCAGACGCTTCAGCATAGCTTCGATTTGATTTACAGGGAAATCATACAATTTTTCCGCATCAAAGTTTTTTGTGTTCTTTTCAGCATACAATGCCTCCTGCAGTTTTTTATTTGCTCCTGCAAGATTGCCGTTTTCATCTATATAAAGCTCGGATATATCCTGTCCGAAGCTGCTTTCGAGTGCATCAGCGATCCTTGTATAATACATTGAGGATATATCACCGTTCATCATTCTTGAACCAAATGCAATATAAGGAATATTTGTGTATCCGGCAACATTGCTTAACACGGACTTGACCTTTTCAAGATACCTTTCGTCAGATATATTTGTGACTTCAAGCTCCTGCGTATCAACATTGTAATCAAACTCAAAGGTTATGTCATTGGGAACTCCTTCCGACTTAAGCTGTTTGGCAATTTCCTTATTCAAACCGGTAAACATAACAAATAAATTATCATATGACATTTTTGCCCTTGTGTCGTAATCATCATTTGATATATAATATGATGAAGTATTTACATTCCGCTGAAACTGATGTATCTGGTCAAGCACTTCCTTGGAATAAAAACCGCCGAAATCATAGAACTTAACCGATGACAAAGACGATGACGCCGGTGACAAAGAAAATGTGTCAACATTCATGCTGCTGTTCATACTTTTTGCTTTTAAAGGTTCAGCATTGACAGCTATCTGATCAGCATTATTTTTGTATTTGCTGTAAGAGCTTTGAATGTGAATACCTACTTTTGTTTCCATAATAATTTCCTCCTGTTTATAAGGACAGCCACTTTAATCGACTGTCCTATGTATTTATTTGCCATATCTGATTTTGTTAAACAGTTCCAGAAGAGAAGTCCGATCAATCTTGAAGTATTTTTCTACATAATCGCTGATCATTTGCTGTCGTTCTGCAAAGCGTTCTTCGGGTGTCATACTTTGTTCTCTCAGAATAACTTCCTTAGCGGCGACAGGAGAAAGGCTATATCTTTTTTTGCCAAGCTCAAGGAACGCTTTTCTGCGCTCAGCACATGAAATCTCTCTTTCCATCTGACTGTTGATCATTTCGTTAAGCTCGTCATATTCTTCCTTTGTAAATTTACCTTCCTCATATGCCTCGTCGAGACGCTTTGCCATATTGCCGTAATACTCTGCAATACGTTTTTTATCTACAACACCATTTACATATCCGCTCTCTATTCCTGCACGGATATCCGTACAGTTAAAATCAATTGCTTCCGTACATTCATAAGGAGCAAACAAATCCTTGTCCTCCATGATTGATCCTGTAGTATAACCAGTTCCTTCGGAAAGCTCAAAGCGATCTCTTTTAGGTATTTGCGAAATGTCAGCATAGACTTGCATATCCTTTAAATTTACATCTTGAACATCAGCGTTTTTTCCATACGATCCAGCAGTTGTTTTATCGACAGCTTTTTCAACCATTCTGCCGTTGACGACCTCGTACTGCGGTCTGTAATGTCCTAACAATGTTTTGTAAAGTTCGCTTTGACTCATACTTGTTATCATATAAAAATACCCTCCTTAAATCTTTAACAGCTTAATACGCCGTTTTTGTATGTAAGCTTGCAAGTCATGGACTTCATACGCTCATCGCTTCCGTCCTGAACAGCATTTACAGCAGTAAGGAAAGCTTCTTTTATGTACCTTGCTTCAAGAATATCTTTTTCCTTATAAACATACTTTAAGTCCAAAGTATCCCCAAATTTACCTATGGCGTTTTCTTTTATAAATTTATCCATAGATTCAGGCAAGCCGACAATATTTCCATCCTTGTCAATGGACAGATCAAATATCGTTATTCCCTCTCCCAAATCCTGCAAAAGTTCCTCTGCTTTCATAAGAAAGCCAACTTCAACTCCGCATTGTTTAGAATAGCCATCATGTTCTTTGTAATATATGTTTTGAAGTCCATACCCAAGATTACCATTTGAACATTCGGAGAGCGCTTTTTGAATTGTTTCAAGAGTTTCATTGTCAAGATTTCCGCTGACGGTAATACTTCTTCCCCATACTTCAAAATTTAACTCTGTGTCCTCATCAAGCTCAATCCCAACAGAAGAAATAGCGTCTGAAATCTTTTTCTGCACAATGTTTATTGTTCTTATATTATAGGCTTCTTCTTCTCTCTTTGACCCTATACTCATATCAGGGAAAGTAGTCATAAGCCTTTTTTCCCACGGCTCTAATTCTTCTCCGTTCCGTATTTTTTCAAGAGCAGCTTCTCTATCGGCAGTAACTTCGGGGGAATTAAAAAGTCTTGTTGGCATACGGTATTCAGGATTTGTGCGCCATTCCTTTTCTCTCAAAGAAGCGTTATCACCCTTTAAAGCCTGTCTATATTCCTGCATCATTTCATCATTGCTTTTTCTGAATCCATGCTTATCATAATAATAGTCGCAAAATTCCTCATAGCTAACGCCTGTCATCGGCTCACCGCTGTTGAGAGTTTTTTCAATGTGAGCATTAAGTGCTGCTCTTTTTGCTTTACTCGAAAGCCGAAAGGTATCGCAGTTGTTATTATTTGACGTTTTCGGAAGCAGAGGTTTTACACGGTTTCTTCCAAAGAAAAAATCCAGATACCACTGACGGATATTGTTGTTATTTATTTTCATAAAGATCCCTCTTTAAATTTTCACGTCAAGCTTTGAGCCGTAATGTGAAGCAGAATTGCCATTCTTTCCATGAAATTCTCTATAAGTCTCTAAAAATGTTTCATGATATACCGAAGTCAATACGTTCATAACTGTTTGTTCAGCAGAGGTATATTCTATATGCCAGCCTCCTTGAGAAGCAAATCTTCCGCACAGCTCGCCCTTTTCGTCAAATACGTCCATACAGGCGTACCCATCAGACCAGTATTGCCCTTTTACAGAACCTTCATCAAGCTTGTCAACTATTCCCAAAAGATATTCCCAATCTTCGTGAGGTCTTTCATATCTTAACTTTTTGACATTACTTGACGCTTTCGCTTCTGCTTCTGCAAAAAGTTTTTTGCGATCCGGAGCGACTTTCTTCCGGCATTGGTGCATGAACATTATTTTTTCCTGGCTTCGTTCTCCTCTTACACCGTCACGATATGCAAGCTGTTTCATTTTATTGATGTTTTCTACAGTAAGAACTTCGTCAACGTCCATTCTTGTCTTTGACGAAGATTTTTTACTTGTAGATTTAACGCCTGAATTATACAGGGCATTATTTATGATCGAACCTATATTCATTATTTACACCTCTTGATAATACTGTTTGTCTTATAAGATATATCGGCAGGAAATTTAAAAACTTTAACTTTTTTAGTAAAAATTTTCAACACAGGAGACAATTTCCTCTTTTGCATAAAAATAAATTAGCACTCTCAATTTAGGAGTGCTAATTTTTACGATTTGTACACAAAATTAATATATCATATTCACAGTATGCAGTTATACTATATCTTAGTAAGGGAAAAAGAAAACCGTCCCTGACATCCAAGGACGATCTGCCTGCAGGGGCTTTTACACATATAAACGAAACAGAACCGGTCGTGCAAAAAAGTATGCCGCCTTTGATAACCAAAGACGGCATGGGTCAAGGCTCAGCAAATTAATTTACGTAGGTGCATAAATTTTTAACCGGTCGTGCAAAAAACAAACCGTCCCTGACATCCAAGGACGGTTTGGGTCAAGGCTCAGCCTTGCCCCGCTGGTGGAGATGACGGGAATCGAACCCGTGTCCGAAAACCTATCCCCACGACCTTCTACGAGCGTAGTTTGTCATTAACATTCCCTCGCATTGCCGGGGACAAACACCCCACAGTGCTCAGTAGCCTGCAATACGCTGTACGGACGCAGGCACTTCCGTACAGCGTTCACCGCTAATCGACGCCTGAACCGAAGCCGCGGTACTCAACAGTCAGACGAGCAGCAATTAAGCAGCTGCTAATTCAAAATTATTGTTGTCGTCTAATTTTAAAACGGTGCCGTTTAAAGAGATGGCACATCCTCTGCTCGCTTATCATGCTTCAAGATCCCCGTCGAAACCTTTACATCCCCTAATAGAAGCCAGAGGCAAGAGGCAAGAAAAAAGAAGTTACGTAATAAAAATAGATGTCAGCAAATAGAAGATAGAGGTTAGAATAATTCTATCTTCTATCCTCTGATCCTCTATCTTCTAAGAGCGATTACGTTCTTTAATGGTGCGTTCAATGTCACGCTTTGCAGCTCTCTCAGCCATGTCCTCCCGCTTGTCGTGGAGCTTCTTACCCTTACAAAGACCCACCTGCATTTTCACCATTGAACCCTTGAAATAAAGTGATATGGGAATGAGCGTAAGCCCCTCCTGCTTCACCTTTCCCAGAAGCTGCATGATCTGCTTTTTGTGCAGAAGCAGCTTGCGGACGCGCATAGGGTCACGGTTGAAAATATTTCCGTGGTCGTAGGGAGAGATATGCATACCCTTTACCCAAAGCTCTCCGTCATCTATGGAGCACCAGCTGTCCTTAAGATTCACACCGCCGCGGCGTATGGATTTGACCTCTGTACCGACAAGCTCAATACCTGCCTCGTAGCTGTCGAGGATAAAATATTCATGCCGAGCCTTGCGGTTTTCGGCGATAGTTTTAAAAGAAGCTTTATCCATAGAGAACGTCCTTTGCTTTGAGGTAATAATAAAGTTAATTATACAATGTTTTTCCAAGTTTGTCAAGGGCTCGGCGGAGAAAAAATCATACCGTAAACTCCGCCGCGATACATTCCTCTATGACCTCGGTCAGCGTTGACGGAAGCACAAGGTTGTCCGCTAACATAAATGCGATCTTCTCCGCAAATGCCGGGTCGGTGGTTATATCTCTGACGGAAACTACTTCCTCGTCTCCGAAAATTTTCGAGGATACCGTTACTCCGAAACGCTCGGTACCATCCATAAGCTCACTGAAAAGTGTGTACAGCAATCTACCCTTTGCCGTCTCAATTGTGCTGATAGTTTTCATGATATTTTTTCCTTTCATTTTCTGTGGTTTCTGCTGCTGTGATCTATCCGGTACCGTTGTAATATCAATTATATCTTAGTTTTCCCCCCGCCGCAACTTAAAAATTTCGACAATTTCGACATAATATGATATTTGTCAAAAAAGCGTTTCCATCTCTTGTATAAAAATAATAAATCAAATTAATAAATGTTGGTAACTCTTACCAACAGCAACAAAGTTTGATATGAAATTTGATAAAAAATTATGCGTTTCCTCATCATACCTTTAATGTCAAAAAACATCGTATTTAAAGGATTTGCGGACATTTTACAAAGCAAAACAACACAGTGTAAACCGCTTTTTGATTTTTACCCTGTGTTATCCATATATCAAATTGAAAAGGTGGTATGTTTATGAACCCTCAGAAGTTTACAAAAAAATCTCTTGACGCCATTAACGAGGCTCAGAGCACTGCGATCGAATATCAGAACATGAACGTTGAGCAGGAGCATCTTCTCTATGCACTGCTTACTCAGGAAAACGGTCTTATCCCGCAGCTTTTTGCTAAAATGGGAATAAACGCCGATTCCCTTGAAAATGACGTTCAGCGTCTTATTGCGGGACTTCCCAAGGTCACCGGAAGCGGCAGAGAGGCAAACACCGTCTACATCACTCAGGACGTTGACCGCTGTCTCAACAAAGCCGAGGAGACCGCAAAAAATATGCATGACGACTATGTTTCCGTTGAGCATCTCATGCTTGCTCTGTTCGACAGCGCAAATGACCGTCTGAAAAAGCTTTTCGCAGGCTGCTCAGCCAGTAAGAACAAATTCCTTGACGCTCTTAAGGAGGTTCGTGGAAATCAGCGCGTCACCAGCGACACTCCGGAGGACACCTACGACGTGCTGAAAAAATACGGTCAGGACTTAGTCGAGCTGGCAAGACAGAACAAGCTTGATCCCGTTATCGGACGTGACAGCGAGATCCGGAACGTTATCCGCATCCTGTCCCGGAAAACCAAGAACAATCCCGTCATAATCGGTGAGCCGGGTGTTGGTAAAACAGCCATTGCCGAGGGTCTTGCACTGCGTATCGTCCGCGGAGATGTCCCGGACAATCTGAAAGACAGAAAAATATTCAGCCTTGATATGGGAAGCCTCATTTCCGGAGCGAAATTCCGGGGCGAGTTTGAGGAACGTCTGAAAGCCGTTCTGAACGAGGTGAAAAAGTCGGACGGAAGGATAATCCTCTTTATTGACGAGCTTCACACCATAGTCGGAGCAGGAAAGACCGACGGCGCAATGGACGCAGGAAACCTCCTGAAGCCCATGCTTGCCAGAGGCGAGCTTCACTGTATCGGAGCTACCACTCTGAACGAATACAGAAAGTACATCGAAAAAGATCCCGCCCTTGAACGCCGTTTCCAGCCGGTAATGGCTGACGAGCCAACAGTGGAGGATACTATCTCCATACTTCGTGGACTTAAAGAGCGTTATGAGGTCTTCCACGGTGTAAAAATTCAGGACTCCGCGCTTATCACAGCGGCGGTACTGTCCAATCGTTATATTTCCGACAGATTTCTCCCCGATAAGGCAATAGACCTTGTGGACGAAGCCTGCGCTCTTATCCGCACGGAAATGGACTCCATGCCTGCGGAGATGGACGATCTTGCAAGAAAGATCATGCAGCAGGAGATCGCCGAGACTGCCCTCAAAAAGGAGGACAGCAAGCTTGCCGCTGAGGAGCTTGCGGAAGTCCAGAAGGAGCTTTCCGATATGCGTGAGGAATTTAACCAGATGAAAGCCCGCTGGGAAAACGAAAAGACAACTATCGCCCGTCTGCAAAAGCTTCGTGAGGACATCGAACAGACCAATGCCGACATTGCCGAAGCTGAAAGGACATACGATCTGAATAAAGCCGCAGAGCTTAAATACGGAAAGCTCCCTGCTCTTAAAAAGGAGCTTGACGAGGCTGAGGACGCCGCTGAAAAGCAGAAGGAAAAAGCGGACAATCTTCTCCGGGACAAAGTAACGGAAGAGGAGATCGCCCGTATTGTTGGCAGATGGACGGGTATTCCCGTTTCAAAGCTTATGGAGGGCGAACGGGAAAAACTTCTGAATCTGGAAGATATACTCCATCAGCGTGTTATAGGTCAGGACGAAGCCGTCCAGAAGGTCAGCGAAGCTATACTCCGTTCAAGGGCAGGTATACAGGATCCCAACCGTCCTATTGGTTCGTTCCTGTTTATGGGTCCTACCGGCGTGGGCAAGACCGAGCTTGCAAAGGCTCTTGCACAGTCCCTTTTTGACGATGAGCACAATATCGTCCGCATAGACATGACCGAGTACATGGAAAAGCACAGTGTAAGCCGTCTTATAGGAGCTCCTCCGGGCTATGTCGGCTACGAGGAGGGAGGACAGCTCACCGAGGCAGTCCGCCGCAAGCCTTATGCAGTTATCCTTTTTGACGAGGTGGAAAAGGCGCATCCGGACGTGTTCAACATTCTCCTGCAAATTCTTGACGACGGCAGAGTAACCGATTCTCAGGGCAGGACAGTGGATTTCAAGAACACCATCATTATCCTTACCTCAAATCTGGGCTCTGACTATATTTTAGAGGGTATTGACGAGGACGGAGTGATCTCTGAGGACGCAAGGGAACAGGTCAACAAGGTGCTGAAAGGACATTTCCGCCCCGAATTCCTGAACCGTCTTGACGAGATAGTATTCTACAAGCCCCTTACAAAAAAGGAGATATATCCTATCATCGACCTTATGCTTGGAGATCTGAGAAGCCGTCTCAAGAGCAAGCAGCTTGACGTTGCTGTTACCGATGCTGCAAAGGACTACATTGTCCGGGAGGGATACGACCCGATCTACGGCGCAAGACCGTTAAAGAGGTTTATCCAGCGCAGGCTTGAAACCATGATAGCCCGGACAATAATCGGAGGAAATATTGAGCCATATTCTGTCCTTAAGGTTGACTACGACGACAATGAGCTTATACTGACCTCAGAAAAAACAAGGGAATAAATATGATTTAAGAGCTTACGGCGGATGGGGTTATTCTGAATTTCTATTGTTGTTTAGTTATTTGTCAGATGTTCTCAATTGTGCGAGGGTCAGGACACCACAGGGGGAGAGGAAACTAAACCCAACAAAAATCGGCATCCCCTCCCCCTGAGGTTTCCTACCCTCGCGCTCCCTACCTTCCTTACCCCCACCCCTGCCGATTTTTACACGGAAAAAGAAAGATAGAGTATATAAATTTATATTGTAAATTGTTTTGTATCAATAACCTATACAAAATCAATTCACAGTTGTTATAAAATTATTTTCCACGAAAAGTTGTTCAAACAGACGTACATGAAATATTCTGCGTACTTAATGTAATCAGAACATTTCATTTAAATCTTGCTGAACAGCCTTTCGTGGAACGGGAGTTGTAACGACCGTCTATTGATTCTATATACAAATTTGGTACTGAACAATTAATTTCATAATTTTTCTTTATGTCTTTTCTTTCATGTATAAAAATCGGCAAAGGAGAGGGTAAGGAAGGTAGGGG
>JAFLUJ010000268.1 GCA_022511485.1 Oscillospiraceae bacterium
GGCCCTTTGGAGGGCCAATTCAAACCACCACTTGAAGTGGTGGTTGGTGACTTAAATCGAAGAGTGTTTATATTTGCGGCTCAATGCTCCATCAGTTGATAGTTGGCAGGACAGGATATATCCTGATGGAGAAAGGAGATGGTAGGAGGGACACAAAAAAGTTGGTTGAATTTACAGCCGGATGCATTGGGCGTAACCATTCTGGAGCTTATGAAAGCAGAAAAATTTACCTCAGATTAGGTCACAAACGAAGAGGCATCGGAGGCTATTAAGGACGCTTTACTTGTAGCAAAGGAGCAGCAGAGAAAAGAACGGAGGGGCATCTTTGCAATCTTAGGAGTCCTGCTAGTCCTGACGGTTTTATCCTGTTTTTGGACGGCTTGCAATGGCAGATGGATATGGTCATTTTTATAGTCGCAGGTGTTGTTTTCCTGCTGATTTGCGTATGCAGTTTTATTGTGCTGCTGGGATATGGGATATGGAGAAAGGACACAGGTAAGCGCAGCAGACAAACTTTTGCTTTGGTGCTGACGCTACTTTGTCTCTTGATTCTTATACTTACCGGTTCCTAATTAAGAGCGCGGAAGTGAATATACCAATTTGGCAGGCATGTGGAGCATGTCCGCCACCCTTGTAACTGAAGCAGCGGAAAACGTGCAATCTGTAAGCAAGGTATACCAACGGCTCGTTGCTTTGAGCCATTGTACACTTTACTTCCAGCCGGAGTGTGATGGAGCAGAAAAAGGGGAACTTAGGGAGTTCCTCCTAAGTCGTCCGAAGGGAGGTCTTGAAAATATGTGCAAAATATTCATTGATAGGCGGCGAGTTTTGCGTTATTATGATTATGAGGAGATATGCAAAGGAAAGGTAGGGATATAGCAGTGCAGAGTGTAATCTCCGAGACCATCGATACAGCTGACCAAGAGGCGCAGTATGACACCTGTGTGAAGTGTCTTCTGTCTGAGAAGATAATTCTTGCATGGATACTGAAGGAATGTGTAAGCGAATTTGAGCAATACTCTATTTCGCAGATTATGAAGGACTGTATTGAGGGCGATCCAAAGGTGGCAGTCATAGCCGTGGATCAGGACGAACTTGATTACGCGGAGGATTTGACCGATAATAACAGTGTGATTGAGGGAATGAATACGGAAGATGCCTCAATCAAAGAGGGTAAGGTATATTACGACATCCGCTTTTCTGCCGTTGTACCCGACACTAAAGAGCCAGTACATCTTATTTTGAACGTGGAGGCGCAAAAAAGTGATAAAACGCCATATCCTCTTATCAAGCGGGCAATATATTATGTGAGTCGTATGATTTCGGCGCAGAAGAACAAGGTTTTTGTTAAGAGCCATTATGAGAAGATTCGAAAAGTCTACTCAATCTGGATACAGATGAATGTGGAAGAGGAAAAAGCAAATACTATTACGAAGTACAAAATATCTGAGGAACAAGTCATAGGAAATGTATCAGAAAAGGAAAGCAATTATGACCTTTTAACAGTGATGATGTTAAGACTCGGTCCAGCGGAGAAAGCGGCAGATAAGCCGATATTACGCCTGTTAGATGTATTGTTATCGGCGGAGACGAAGCCGGAGGAGAAGAAAGAGATACTTGAAAAGGATTTTGACATTCCAATGTCAGCGTCAATGAGCGAGGAGGCGAATATTATGTGTAATTTGGGCGAGGGGATTAGAGAGCAGACAGCAATAAATACGAGAGTTCAATCCATCATTGATCTTATGGATTCGATGGGTATTGATGTGGAAAAGGCTATGCAGCTTTTGAAAATTAAGGATGAAGAAAGAAAATATTATCATGAGAAAATTGATAAGCGGCTTGCTGTAAAATAGGCAGGAGCAGTCAGAATATTCTCAATCATATCAATCTGTCAATCTGCGGTAGGGCAATATAAAAGGCTCT
>JAFLUJ010000269.1 GCA_022511485.1 Oscillospiraceae bacterium
AGGACAAGGCTGACAGTCTGCTTACCTTTTTGAAAACGCTTGTATGAAAAAATAAATCCAAGGTATCATGATTATTTTGTGATACCTTGGATTTTTATATCATAATATTTTCCGCAAACTCAATTATCCTATGAGATTTTTATAAGCTCAATCCCCTCATCTTTTCCAAGATTACGGCTATACAGCTTTTCGGAGGAATTGTTCCAATGCTCATGTACCCCAATATTTTGGGCGGCTTCGCCGTTTCCGTCATAATAGACCGTTCCCGAAGGCGTATCAGAAATAAGTCCGGATTCATGCAGATAATTTTCAACAGTAGAGTTATCTCTTAATGCACCATTATTTCTTGTAACCGTCGGCTCATTGATAAGGAAATCAGCACCTACCGAATCAATCGCAACAGGGTCTTGCGATATAAAGATACTTGATGTGTAATCATTGTTAAAAGGCTCTTGCTGCCATTTTGAGTTTTCCGACGTAATGGAAGCTCCCTCGCTTGGAGTGCATATCAAAGCGTCAAGCATATAAAGAACGGTTTTCCCTCCGAGCTGATAATTTGCTGTCAGGTCGGTCAGAGGACTGTAAATCCCCATTTCGTTCTTTGTCAGCCATTGATGCAGATTTGCTCCCTCCGGCGGGCGCATGGCATTTCCGTTTATAAATGAGCCGAAGTGATTTTTTGCAGTAAGAGTGATTCCATAACTATGTCCTTTGAGGTTGGCAAGGTTAATGAGATATTCCGCCTCCGTTACGCAGGTGGGAAGATAGTTCACTTTCCCTGAAAACTCATATGACCAGTTTATCGGTGCAGATTCGTCTGCGACAGCATTATCCCTGCCTACAAAATTAACTCCTTCAAGGTTTCCGCTTGTACACATCTGGATCATATAATCAGGGAAAAGCCTTGAAACATCATAAACGGTAATATCCGATGGTAATACTTTTGCTTCCTCAACTAATGAACGCAGCAGAGCCTTTAGCAGAGCAGGATTTGTATAGCTCATATTGGTTTCTCCTGATGTATCATCATCAAAAACCGCCGAGCCATTGATATTTGCTTTTATCGCTATTTTTTGACCGCTCACATAACCTCCGGTTTTTCCATGAGATTTGTTATGTGCAGTGAAAAGCGTGTCCCAACCTGATTTTACATCATTTACTCCTGCAAGAGAGGCAATGCTTTCGTTTACCATTTTCACAATGACAGCTTCATCGAAATGTTCTGTTTCCCACCAATAACCGCTGCCGTTCCATTCCACCGAATCGGGATCGTGCGACCATACCACGCGCCCCGGCATTGCACCGATACCCGTACCGTATGGCTCATGCTGCGGAAAAATATTGTCATATGGGAGAGTATCTTTTTGTGCAGTGGATTCAGGAATACTTATCTGCTTCGTTGTTTCCGTCAGCTTTGTCAAGGAAACATCTGATGTATTATTCTCCGAACTTGCAGATATTTCTGCACATCCTGAAAATACAGCGGAAAAGCAGACTGCAAGAAGCATCAATAAAGCTTTATTTGAATTTTTCATATATGATTTCATTCCCTGTCATAAAATTATTAAGCTAATTCGATCCTTACTGTATGACTCCCTTTAATGCTGCTGATCTTATTAAGCTCACAATCAATCTTTCCGATATTGACCTGATTGCCATAGCTCTCTGAACTTTCTTCTCCGCCAAATAAAATAGTAAACCAGTTTCCGTCGGTGGCAAAATCAATATCACCATTAAGCCAACCGTTATGTACATCTTCTTTCTTATACGGGAGCGGATTATCCATAACACCGCAAAAATCATTTCCATAGTTAGTAAGAGTTATAGTACAAGGAAGAATTTTAATAAGTGCCTGTGCTGTTTCACTATCATTTAATGTTCCCGGAATGACAGTATTTCCGAAATACATATTGATTTTTGTTC
>JAFLUJ010000270.1 GCA_022511485.1 Oscillospiraceae bacterium
GATCCAGCTTGATTCTTTCGATAGGATAATCCTTTAAAAGATTCAAAGGAGAGTGGACACTACCGAAGTTATCAATACATAGCGAGAAGCCGCGTTCTTTCAGGGTGTTGATGATCTGCGCAGTTTCATCGGATGCGTTGGCAATACCACGCTCCGGAAGCTCCAGAATGAGAAAATCTTTGGAAATCAGGTATTGATCCATAAATTTTTCCAGCGTGTCAATAAATGCTGTACTCTGGAAATGAATCGGTGAAACATTCATACAGACAGGAACAGGATCCATTTTATTATCTATCCATCTTCGGACGAGCTTGCAGCATTCTTCCCACATATAATAATCAAGCTTCTGCATTAACGTAGAGTCCTCAAACAGCGGAAGGAAAGCGTATGGCGAAAGGAGTCCTTTGCCCGGATAATCCCAGCGCACGAGAGCCTCCGCCGATACAATCTTGTAGGAATGCAGGCTGATCATCGGCTGCAGGTAAACGATGAATTTATGCTCGTCAAGCGCCGCTTCCATCTCCATACTCATCTGGCGGTTCTCGCTGCTTGTACGGGCCAGTTCCTCGGTAAAGAACGCATAATTGCATCTGCTTTCGTCTTTGATTGCCTTCTGTGCCAGAAGCGTATTGTTCATGATATCCATAAGGCTGTCCGATGTATGGTGGCTGTCAAACTTATAAATACCGAAAGTGGCTGTTACGGCAACAATGGAAGAATACTTGGCCAGTCTCTCTGTTATCGTATCGATGATACTTATAATGTCGTCATCCTTGGTATCCCTGAATAATATACCTAACAGATTGGAGCTTACATGCGCATAAACGCAGCCCATCAATAAACCGGATTTTAAGATATCCGCGGTATAGGCCATGACCTTGTCACCCTCGCCGGGACCGAATATCTGGTTGATCTTTCCCATATTGGAGATACTAAGTCCTACCATCGCAAATTTAGCGTTGGTATAGCGGTGAAACATGAACGTACAGCGTTCATGGAAATAGTCAATATTTCCGATTTTAGTGACCGTATGGGTAAAAGCCAGTTTGTGCAGTTCCTCAACGGTACTTTGGAGGGTCTGAACCTGGTTCTCATAGTCAGCTTCCATTTGATCCATTTTATTGGCTTTATATTCGTACCCAATATCCTTGGTTTTCAATAGATAGTTTTTATAAAGAATTTCCCAAGCCAGTCTCAAAATAATGAGAGCCACAATGATTTTTACCATATTATCAGATTCCTTTCTCATTTGAATATGTTAGTCAATATTTCTCTGTATATTACATATTCTATCTATATTATATATAAAAAAAACGTTATTCACAAGGGATTCGCAGGCAAAAAACAATATTTTCTTTTTGATTTTTCTAATTTTTAATTGTCCGCAAGCTATTCACAATTTTATTCACAAATCCGTTTTTTTATCTTGAATTTACAAAGCCGCCACCTTTTACAGTGACGGCTTTAAATAATATAGAGGTTTAGCTTTTCAAAACGGTTTCCATAAGCAGCTTAGTACACAACTCTATACCAAGCTTGCTACTGTCAATGCATACTTCAAAGAATTCGGGATTACCCCACTTCCATTCTGTGATAGAATCATAAAAGGCTTTTCTGCGTTTATCGACTTTTTTGATAGTGCTCTCCGCGTCGGCAGGGTTGATACCCCCTCTTTCTATGGCGCGCTGTATTCTAAATTCTTTATCCGCATGCAAAAATACATGAAGGCAATCTTTCCTGTCCCTTAATATATATCCTGCAGCACGTCCAACGATTACACATCCGCCCTCGTCGGCAGCCTTTTCAATAATACGCTTTTCCTCAGCAAAAAGCTTTTCTGCCATAGGAAGAGAATTTTCATTTGCATTTCTCCTTGCTGTCTTGGAGAGATTAAAAATAAAACT
>JAFLUJ010000271.1 GCA_022511485.1 Oscillospiraceae bacterium
TCTCAAAAGTTTCCTGCTCTGTGTACAGCTTCCAGAATTCCTCTGCAATTGTTTTTGGCGCATAGAAATCGTTTGAACCTATCGTTCCTGTTACCTGAACAGTTCCGAGATAAATGCCTTTCTCTTTCAGTACGGGAGAAAGAGCCTGAACCATTGCCCGCAAAGCAGCCTTATCCATAGAAAGCGGCAAATAACCGGCATATGGCTGAAGTGCAAGACCGCCGCCTGTTACAAGGATAACACTTTTCTTTTCTGCAAATTCCTTTGTGTCCGCGAGCCTGATGCAATTATATGCACCTGCAACATCAACGGTATAGCGTTCAATCAGGGTCTGAGGTGTGATAGTAACTTCCGAGTCCGCAACTGTAATTCCCACATTGTAGAACAGAACGTCAGGCGTACCGTAAGCGGTTACAACTTCGCCCCATGCCTTTTCAAAAGCGTTAAGATCGGAAGCGTCCGCAGCTTTTGTATGGACTTCAATACCCTTAGCTTCAAAATCAGCAGCATACTCTTTAAGATGTTCCTCGCTTCTTGCCATCAGGATCACACGGAAATCATTGCTGCCGAACTTTTCAGCAACACCGTTTCCAAGACCTTTTCCTGCTCCTACAACTACAATTGTTTTTTTCATAATAAGATCCTCCTATTGTTCAGCTTTCTTATATTGTAACAGATTATCTATTGACGTGGAAGATACCAAAATGTTATAATGGTTTTTAGAAAATCTAAAAGCGAGGTCGCCATATGTATAACAGAGAACTTGTAACATTTATCACCGTTGCCGATCAGGGCAGCTTTTTGAAAGCGGCGCAGGAGCTATATACTACCCCAGCTTCCGTTATGAATCAGATGAACAAATTAGAGAGCATTATCGGAGTAAAGCTCATTGAACGAACTAATCAGGGAGCGCACCTCACGGCTGCCGGACGCTCGATCTATCAGGACGCAAAACGAATCATTGAATTTGCTGATGAAGCTGTCCAAAAGGCAAAGAAGCTTGCTGTTTCTGAACAGAACATTATTCGGGTAGGAACTTCTATCATGCGTCCCTGTAAAAGATTAATTGACTTGCTGTCGGAAATTGATGATGTAGAATGTCAGCTGCAAATTGTCCCGTTTGATGACGATCCTGCCGGTCTGGATTCAGCACTGTCCGCACTTGGAAATCAGATCGACTGCTTTGTGTCGCCCTGTAATTCTGCCGAATGGCAGAAACAGTACAGTATTTTTCTTCTTGACAAGATACCCTGCCGCATTGCCGTTCCAAGAAAGCATCATCTGTCAAAGAAAAAAAGTCTCTGCTGGTCTGATTTAGACGGAGAGACTTTTATGATACTTAAAAGAGGCGATTCCTCTGTTATGGATCAGATACGGGACGACATACTTGAAAATCACCCTAATATCAGGATAGCAGATGCACCTAATTTCTATGACACCTCTATATTCAATGAATGTGAGCAGATGAATTATCTTATGGAAACATTGGATATATGGGTAGATATCCACCCGTCTTTAGTAACGCTGCCTATGAAGTGGGATTATGAGATACCTTATGGAATTGTTTATGCGAAAAAGCCGTCTAAGGTTGTGACGGAGTTTATTGAGATCATTCAGAACAGGCTTCACTCAAATATGGTATAATCAGTACAATCATAGATCACATATGTTTATTGCGAGGCTTTTTATGAACAAGGATTTTTCTAAAGGTGCAGTCTGGAAAATAACACTCTCTCAGGGTGTGCCTCTTATCACGATCACAAGGGATATCTGCAAGCTGGGTACATCTAATTTTGTAATGCAGGGTACGAACTGTTTCGTTCAGATAGCCTGCAATTCCACGCTGCAAACCTGCGGCGGAGATATTTATGTGGGAATAATGAC
>JAFLUJ010000272.1 GCA_022511485.1 Oscillospiraceae bacterium
AGAACAGAATGGAAAGCCAACATGGAGGACTGCCATCCGTATGGATATCCGGGAAGCAATATCGGAGAGCTTCAGCTGGCGGCAGTTTATCGCCTGCATGGAACAGAAAGGGTATGTGTGGAAACTTGACAGAAAATATATCTCTCTGCGTGCACCGGGTATGGAACGGTTTGTGCGGTTAAAAAGCCTTGGAAAAAACTACAGTGAAGATGTCCTCAAAAAATGGATCCTTCAGCCCAAGACAAAGAATGACAGATCTGCTGGGAGCGGCAACGGCCGGGGGAAGAAAAAACTCCATGGACTACAGGCTCTCTATTATTCCTACCTTTACCAGATGGGAGTATTAAAACGCAAGCCAAGAAACGTGCCGTATGCTGTGCGGCAGGATATCCGGCGGCTGGATGAGCGGATCGCCCAGATGGAATTCTTGCAAAAACACAATATCACAACAAGGGAAGAACTATCAGCTTACCGAAAACCGCTGGAAGAACAAGTGGTTTCCCTTACAAAAGAACGCCAGCGTCTTTACCGGACAGATCCTCAATCGGAACACATCTGTGAGATCAATAACATATTGAAACCTTTACGAAAGGAAATACGCATGTGTGTAAAGATTGCACAGCATTCACAGGAGATGGAACAGCGTATGAAAGAGGCGGAGCATCTTCTGACAGAGAGCGAAAAGCAGAAGGTTCGACAGCAGGTGGATTCCCAATGCTATTCTGTAGAGCAGAGGTAAATGGATAAGATAATAATATTTCATTGGAAAAACACCTAAGTATATAGAAAGAATCACAATTATGCGTTATAATATCTTTGATGCAGAAATCAACAAATCGGAATTTTTCTAATTAGAACACGGGAACCAATATTTTAAGACAAATTTGTGCAAGCACGAACAGGAACTTTTAAATGCTATCAACTATAATTGATTATACAAGGAGGGATGTGAGCAAGGTGTCGATAAAGCTTATACAACAAGCCATATGTTACATGGAGGAACACATATTTGAAGACATAAACTATGCTGACGTTGCAAAAAATGTACATATGTCGAGCTACAATTTTCATCGGACATTCAGTTTTATTGCTGGAATGACAGCAAATGAGTATATCAGAAACAGGAGACTTACACTTGCTGCTCAAGAGCTTCAAACAACTGATATATCGGTGATTGATGTTGCTTATAAATATGGTTATGAATCTCCAGAGAGTTTTTCTAAAGCCTTTGCACGATTTCATGGCTCAACTCCAAAGCAGGCAAAGCAGAAAGGCGCTAAGCTCCACTTGTTTAATCCCCTTGTGATTAAAATCATATTGGAAGGTGGTAGTATTATGGATTACAGAATGGAGCACAAAGGGCATCAGAGGTTTATCGCGTTGGTCAGGGCTTTTCCGAACGAAATTACCAACGACGATAACGACCATAGCATCCCAGATTTCTGGACGGAATGCTACGAAAAAAATCTTATTGAACCGATGAAAGAGCTACGCCCCAAGGGAAAAAGAGATATTTACGGTTTATGCAGTCCCCTTAAGGAAAGCGAGACACATTTCAATTATGGAATAGGTGTTGTACTTGACGAAAACACCAACACTGCGCAACTGGAAGAGTTTTTAAACAATGGCTACTCCATCTGGGAGACAGATTCGGCTGATTACGCTGTGTTCAAGTGTTTCGGTCCCGATGGCGACTGCTTAGGTGAGACTTGGAGCAAGTTTCTCAAGGAGTTCTCTCCACAGACTGGGTACACGCAGACAGACGATACAGACTTTGAAATATACTTTGAAAAAGGTGAAAGCGGTCTATTCTGCGAATTATGGATTCCTGTTAAAAAGAATTGAGTAGGGTGTTATATTGAGATTACACCTTATGTA
>JAFLUJ010000273.1 GCA_022511485.1 Oscillospiraceae bacterium
GTCAGACAGAATATATGATCACACCTCAGACTGATGTGGCTATAAATTACGCGGAGGCTCTTCCGGACGGAAAAATCGTTTATTCCGATATTCTGAATAGGATCTATGTAACAGAGCAAAACGGAAATTCCCGTCAGATATATCAAGCCAAAACGGCGGGCAGCTTTTATGAATTGTCCGTGAATGATGAAGGATTCTGTGTGATCCATGATACCTATACGGGCGAATATCTTATAAGCTCCGACAACGTATATTCGGGAAAGATCTTTTTTGAACCTAAGGATTTTACCAAAGATGAGGTTAAAATATTTGAATACCACGATCTCTTTGATAAAACCTTTTTAATATACTGCGCTGTGGGAGCCGCCGCGGGAATCATCGTTTTCACGCTTATGTCCCTGAAGCGTTTTCCCGTTCTGGTAAAAATTGCGGCTATCCTTATACTGTGTCTTGGGATAGGCGGAGCATCGTTATTCGCGCTTATTAATTCCATAATGGAGAGGCTTCATCTTGAACGCAGTCTTGAAAGAGCCTGTATGTCAGCAAAGATCATCGAGGCAGAGCTTGATCTTGAGCGGTTTGAGGATATAGATTGGAACGCTCCCGAAAGGGGAAGCTATTTTTCTGTGCTGGCGGATCTTATGGAGTTCAGCGGTGAAAGCGACCGCATAATGACAACAAATGACGGTTCATATATTACCTTTGGCGACAAGAATTACTGTTGGATATATCCGGTTGTCGACGGGGAAATAAAGTCAGGTATATGCGATCAATTTCCTGTGAACCTGCCATTTGAGAAAGTGGTACCGAAAAATCTGGTAAACGAATACAAACGGGTAGCGAATGGAAAGATAGGCTCCGCGGCCTTCGGTATTTCCGATGACGGTCTGGAATGGGTAATTGCCGTTACTCCGCTTAAAAACCCGGAGGGTACGGTCATAGCACTTATTGAAACAGGTATATCAAAGCTTAATTACATGACCTCATCGAGGCAAAGCGCATCGAATATATTGCAAATCGTTGTTGTTTTTGAAGCAATTACCGGTGCACTGATCCTCGCAGCAATAGGGATTACTCTGCTGCCGCTCAAAATATTACATAAAGCGGTTGAGGCAACAGGAAACGGGAATTACGGGGTTTCGGTCAAGGTAAAAGGACGCGATGAAATAGCAGGCATAGCGGAAGCATTCAACGTGATGTCAAAGCAGATATATGAACACACGCGTAATTTGAGCAGACTAAACGAGGCGTATCTCAGATTCCTGCCGTCAGGGATAATTTCCGCCATCGGAAAACCGTCTGTGCTTGCGGTTTCGAGAGGAGATTACAGCAGTATAAGCAGTTATATACTTCATATCAGGCTGAACAATTTTTCCGAGCAGACCGAGGATATGTCTGATGACGATATTTTTAAGCTTATAAATAGTATAAGCCGTGAAATAATGGATAATGTCATGGAAAAAAGCGGAGTTATAGAAAGCTATAATCAAGAGGAGTATATCTGTATTTTTGGCGACGCTGATCTTGCGTACAAGGCAGCAATAGATCTTATACAGCTGCTGAGAGAAGATTACCCGCGTCTTAAGACCTCGTTTGTTATCGTAAGGGACAGTATGCTGCTTGGGATAGTCGGACATGAAAAAAGGCTAGGAACTATTATGCTGTCACGCGGTATCAGATTTTCAAAAAAGCTTGGACAGATTGCTTCATTATGCGGGGCGAATCTGCTGGTTACATCCGACATTTCTTTTTCCGCTCCCTGCCCTCAGAGGCTTCTGGGCAAGATCAACTTTGACGGATATGAATATACCTTTTTCGATTGCTTTGGTGGTGA
>JAFLUJ010000274.1 GCA_022511485.1 Oscillospiraceae bacterium
TTGAAATTGTCAATAAAACTTGACACATTTTCCTCAATCAAAATTCAAGCAGCTAAAGTCTCAGCTTGATAGTAGCGTTTCCGCTTAACTGCCGGTGGCAGTCCGCCGTTTGCGGTACATATCCGTCTGTTTGCCCAATAGCTCATATAATATCTCCAAATCATTGTTTTCAGTTCTAATTTAGTGTAGTTCTCAGACTTATCGCCACGGCTGTAAAACAGTTCCTCTTTCATTCTTGCCCACATGCTTTCGCATCGTGCATTATCATGACATCTTCCGCCGGAACTGTTCATGCTCTGGATTATTCCATACTGTTGTATTATTTCACGGTATTCTGTACTTGTGTACTGACTCCCTCTGTCGGAATGTATTATGCAGCCCGTAATGTTAGGGTATGCTCTCTTTGCATTTTCGATGGTATGACAGCATAGCGAAGCTCTCATATTATCTTCAATGGAAAGTCCCAGAGGCATCAGGTCAAAACAGTCAAATATCGCTGAAACATAGATTTTTCCGTCCTTAGATTTGAGTTCGCTAATGTCAGTTACTGCTTTTTCAAGAGGTTTATCAGCGCTGAAATCACGCTTCAGAAGGTCATCAGATTTGCGTGCTTCACGGTCAGCCTTGGTGATTCCGTTTGGCTTTCTATGCGGCTTATGGATAAGTCCGATCTGCTCCATAACCTTGCGAACGGTGGCTTCACAGGGAATGTCAATTCTTATCTCTCCTGCTTCTTTCTTTTGCATCAATGCCATATACATACGCTCTCTGCCGTAGCAGTCGTTATACTTATCCTCGTTATGTATTTTCATCATTTCTTCCGCAAGCAGTTCATATTTCCACGGCTTATCCTTGCGGTCAAGATAGTCGTAAAATGCAGTTCTGGTGACCTCCAAAGCTCTGCAATAAAAGCTGATTTTCCCCGTGTTCCTGCCGTCATTGGTCTTCAAAGAGATGAACTTTAAACGTTCTATTTTCCCGACTTCCGACGGCTCGCAGCGAAAAAAGCAGAAGCTTCCTCCAGAAATTCATTCAGCTCTTCCAACTCTCGGTTTTTCTTTTCAAGCTCTTTTATGCGCTTGTTTGCTGCTTGCAGCTGCTGTGCAAGATTAAGCGAATCCTCCGGAGTACGAGTTCCCGAACCTGTGTCTATTTCTCCTGTTCTCGCTTTACGCAGCCACGTTCCTAATGTTCCCTTGGGAATTCCTAGTTCATTGGCTGCAGCCGTGTTCCCAACTTCCTTTGCAAGCTTTATAGCCTGTTTCTTAAATTCTTCATCATATTGTTTTCCTGTTCCCATTTTTGACACTCTCCTTCATTTACATTTATTACTATACTTTTGTTGTCTGGATTGTGTCAAGTTTTATTATACACTATCAATGTAAGTCTTGCCCTATCAAGGTAACAACGGTTAAATGCGAACGGATCGGGATACCAACCCCAGTCAATACCATTCAGAACTCTGTCGAACTGTTCAAGCTGTTCGTCAGTAATCTCTGCAATTTCAACATTATCAAAAACATTGCCGCCTGTACCGTTCGCAACGCCGAGGTACTCATTTTCGTAGGCAACAGGGTTAGTTTCTCTGAGAAACTCCGCATCGTCGAGAAACGACTTTCCCAGCCATTTCTGAGGAACGGTGAGATATGTACTCTCTGTAACAAGTCTGTCCTCACGAGGGATTTTTATATATTTATTCGCCCAGTTCTGAGCAGATTTCGGAGGATTGAAAGACTTGAATTTATAAGCAACATCGCCGCCTCGGATAACAGACTGTTCGATTTTTCGCACAGCTTCTTCGCCTTTAAACT
>JAFLUJ010000275.1 GCA_022511485.1 Oscillospiraceae bacterium
AGTTGCAGCAAATACCTATAAGTATTATCTGCGAAAGCTCGGTCGAGAGGCTCACTCAGAACTGGATGAGGGTATCCCTGACACAGAAGACGTACTTCAGGACATGCTTCTGGATTTATGCGATCGCGCACAGTTCAATACGCTTCGGAGGGAGCTTGCGTTTATGACCGAAAGGTATCGGATATGCACAGTGGCTTATTACTATGACCAGATGAGCGTCAAAGAGATAGCGGAGAAGTACGGGCTTACCCCGCAAACTGTCAAATTCAACCTGTTTCAATCCAGAAAAATTTTGAAAGAAGGTATTGCTATGGAAAGACAATTCGGAGAAAAAAGCTTCAAGCCGCAACCGTTCAACTTTCAGGTAATCGTCAATGGAAACTACAACAATCATTTTAACAACCTGTTCAATCGCAAGCTTACGGGACAGATACTGCTCTCAGCGTATTATGAGCCGATGACGGTGGATCAGCTTTCAGTGGAGCTGGGCGTGGCAAATGTCTATCTTGAGGATGAGGTCAGACTTCTGGAAAACTACGGTTTTCTTAAAAAGCATGGTGAGAAAAAATATCAGACCAGCCTTCTGATACTCACAAAGAGCTATGTTGACGCAATCTTTGACAAGCTCGACGAAAAATATCAGGCTCGCCTCAAGGACCTTATTGACGAGATGAGGGTGAAGCTGCCCGCTGTCAGGGCTGTGGGCTTTGCGGGAAGCGAGCTCAAAGATAACTTATTACTATGGGATCTGCTGGCGTACTCCTGCATAAAGGCATTCGGGGCTGTGGACAAAGGTGGCAATTATAATCACCTTTATGACGACACTTCAGGCGTATGTTATGCACGCGGTTATGATAATGAGGACGTAAAATACCCGTTTCAAAGCTTCAGTGGTACATTCCGATACAACGATCATTGTATGGGCAGCAAGATCAATTTTGATGGGCATCGCTGGCAGGGAGACGAAGTTCTGAGCAAAGACGAAACTTACAATGGAGATTACTTCCCAGTTTTTGAGAAAGAGGAGCTTGACAAGGTACTTGAAATACTTGGCGATGAGTTCGAGACCATGAAGCTGCTGATGTCTGACATCGCGCAGCTCACGATTGACACCCTCAAGGAGCACTCCCCCGAATGCGCATATGAGCTTATCGATGCATACTGCCCGCACATCACAATATGGAATCTCTGTGGATGGTTCGGCGCGGCGGCTGAGAACAGCGGAGCATTGGAAAGACCCGCTGAAGACGAGCTTGCGGGTATCATCGGCTACAAGTTTCCTGTATCATAGGAATTAAGACATTCCATAATATTTTCATATCTTCCGCACGGATGCCTCGCTTTTTGGCGGGGTTATCCGTGCTTTCATTTCTTTATTTCCACTAGCTGCATTGCAACTAAGCTTCCTTATTCTGCGTCTATTATCTTGGTTTAATTGTATTTCAACGGAATTTAAGATTTAGGAATGCATTCAATCAGTTCTTCCTACACTGTTTATATTATGGTATAATGACGGAGATAGTTCTAAGGAAGAAATTAATTTAGCGGAGGACACTTAAATGGCAAGCAGTTATTATAAACCATGTGTTGAATTGGATATATGCAGGGAGTTAATTGAGAAATATTTTGAAACAAAGCAGTATGAGAAATGCTTTGAAGGTCATGATCTGTCCATAGAAAAATGTAAAAAATTAGGCATCAGTATTGATTGACTATTTTCAAAAGCAGGGCTTACAGGGGGCAATTATATATGAATAAGAAAAAGATATTGCAACAAATTGTTTGTGTTCTATTCCTTTTAGC
>JAFLUJ010000276.1 GCA_022511485.1 Oscillospiraceae bacterium
AAATAACAACAGCCTTCGTTTCAGAGGCATCTGCTGTAGTTACTGTAGTTTCCTCTGCAATTTTCTCCGACGCGGACGACGACACCTCCTCGGAAATACTTTCTGTTACCATATCCCCGGGATCGCTTTCGTTCTGAACTTCCTCAGTCGTACATGAGGACAAAATAAGCACTGACATAGCCGCCATAAGGGAAATAAATTTCAATATCCTTTTCATAAGTTCCTCCAATTTCAAAAAAGCAGGATCAGATCAAAATATTATGTTATCTTCATCAAGCCAGGTCATTTTTTTTACTTCATCCCAAATGTGTCTGACCTCAAAAAAGTCTATCCTTTTAAGGGAAGTGAGCCGCTGCATAAAAGACCAGTCCTCAACACCTGATATGTAGGAAAGCTCCAGATTTTCAAGCTTTGAAAGCTCTCCCATACTGGAGATATTTTCCGGAGAATAGCCGCTGCATCTGATATGGAGACAGGTAAGCTCTTTAAGCTCGCCTAATACAGAAAGGTCTATGATGTCTCCGCCTTCTCTTAATGAAATTCCTATTGTCGTAAGATGCAGATGCTGAAGATTTTTCAGATCCTTCAGTTTTGTAAGCTTTTCAAGTTCACTTATATCAATTTCTATCCCGGTAACTGCCGGACACTCAAAAATGCCGTCATATGGCTGCGTGTATTCTTTTAAGTCTACAAAAACGCTTTCTAAAGCAGGCATATCATTTAAAAAGGAATAATCGTCATTATGTCCGTAAAGCCAGAGATTTTTCAGCTTTGGAAGCTCCTTGAAGGGCGTATCGGAAGCAAACTCATAATGCCCGTCCTCTGTCATAACAAAGGCGTCATAACTAAGGGATTCAAGATTCTTCATTTCCCCGATGTATTCGGTGTTTTTTACCCCTGCAACAAAAATATAAAGCTCCCGAAGCTCAGGCAGGTTTTCAGCTATGTATTTAAGATCATATATTTTATCATAAACATCGCGACATGACACTTTAAGGCAATCCTCCGGAACTATCTCCTTTGTCTGGATCTCCGCGGGGGACATATCAAGCTCGGTGAGAAATAATTTTTCAGTATCCGCCGGAACGAAAGTTCCGGCTAATACGATACCGTCCCTGCCGTCTGCGGAAATATCCTCCCTCAGAAAAAATTCCGTTTCGCCGCCATAAAAGCTGTCAAGCAGGCTCTCCGTAAAGTAAGAGCTGATGGTAATAACATCATTTCCGTCATATTCAACCCGTGCGACTGCGTAAATATCTCCCCCGTTTTCAAAGCAATTTGTTATCATTTTTGCGATCTCAGGATCTTCATTGATACGCTCCACAAGCCGTTCCGCCGACCTGATAAGTATCTGCTCATCGGAGTAAGCAGCGGTTTTATCCTCATCTATGAAACTATACAGCTCCACCGCAAAATACACCAGCGGCTCTGTTTCCTCCGGCTCATAGTCCAGATACCCATTCAGCTCGTCACCAAAGTATTCCTCCATCATCACCTTGTATTCTTCGTATGAAGACACTTCATCTTCAAAATACTCTTTATTTTCTTCGTAATATTCCTCGCTGAGCATTTCTTTCACATATTCGTGCATCCTCTGATCCTCATATTTATCATATAATGAATCATCATCACAGACGGCATATTTCCCGCTGCTGTCAAGAGTAAATAATAATGTGCCGTCATCAGAATAAATACTTCTGAGAAAATCCTCATCCGGCGGCAGAATAGCTCCGTCAACGATCTTATTTTCCGAAATAACAACAGCCTTCGTTTCAGAGGCATCTGCTGTAGTTACTGT
>JAFLUJ010000277.1 GCA_022511485.1 Oscillospiraceae bacterium
CTTTGGCGGGGTCGAGGGGCAGAGCCCTCGCCGCCGTCCGCAGACGGCGGAACTCTCCTTTCAAAAAACGGAGAGTGGGGTGAGGAATAGCGACAGTCATTCCGTTGGCAAACGCTATGCGTTTGCCTCTGAGTTTTCGCACAGCGAAAACATCAGGCGGGCGGCTGAGTTTTGCTTCGCAAAACTCCAAAACAACGCTTTGCGTTGTAAAGAACAATGACCGCCGCCCCTTGTAAATCGGAACATAAATACTAAACCTTGAAAACGTTCCAGTGGAACGTTTTCAACGGTAATAAATTAATTAATTTACGCTATCAATTCCAATGGATGTATCAACATCAGCCTCGTAGTCAACACCCTCTGCTTCAAATCCGAACAGCCTGCTGAAATCCTTCCGGTAGCCCTCAAGGTCTGCACATTCAGAAAGATTTTCGGTAGAGATCTTATTCCATATCTCCGAAACCTTTTCCTGAACCTCCGGACGCATTTCCCAATCATCAAGACGGAGCAGACCGTCCTCATCAGTCTTTACACCGTCTCCGTAAAGCTTTTCAGCAAACATTCTCTGCATCTGCTCTATGCAGCCTTCGTGAAGCTTCATTTCCTTCATTACCTTGTAGAGGATCGAAATATACAATGGCACTACCGGAATAGCCGAGCTGGACTGTGTAACAAGCGCTTTGTTTACGGAAACATAAGCCGTCACGCCGTCAATGCTCTTGGTGATCTCCTTTGCTGTGGCTGCAAGATGATCCTTCGCCCTGCCGATAGAACCATCCTTGTAAATAGGGTGTGTAAGCTCCGGACCTATGTAGGAATAGGCAACTGTAACTGCACCGTCTTCAACAACTCCCGCTGATTTTAGAGAACCGATCCACTCTTTCCAGTCCTCGCCGCCCATTACTTTTATGGTAGCGAAGATCTCCTCCTCGGTTGCGGGAGGGATGGTCACTTCGGATACAGTGTCCGTTTTCAGATCTATGGACTTGTTTGTAAATTCTCCCCCTGTTGTTTTCAGAACAGAGCTGTATACCGTTCCATCGGAGGTAGTGCGGCGGGGCGCTGCAAGACTGTAAATTATCATGTCCACCTTGCCTAAGTCATTTTTAATAAGGGAGATGACCTCGTCCTTTATCTGTGAGGAAAAAGCGTCTCCGTTGATGGTTTTGGCGTAAAGGCCGTCCGCATGGGCGAACTCCTCAAAAGCGGCGGTGTTGTACCAGCCGGCGGAGGCAGTTCTTGCGTCAGCTCCCTGCTTGTCAAAAATAACTCCTATAGTCGAAGCTCCGCAGCCGTAAGCGGCGGATATTCTGGAAGCAAGTCCGTATCCCATTGACGCGCCGATAACAAGCACCTTTTTAGGGCCGTTTATTTTCCCCGCCTGCTTCACATAGTCTATCTGCTCCCTGACGATTTCTTTACAGCCTTCCGGGTGAGCCGTAGTACATATGAATCCCCTTATTTTAGGTTTAACTACCATTTGAGACCATCCTTTCCGATGCGGAATTTTCCAAATAAATGTATATTTTATTATATCACTTTTCCGAAAAAAAATCAATGTATAAAAAGTAAAAAGAAATGGCAGATTTTGTCTAAACGTTGACTTTTACAGGTGAGTGTGGTAATATTAAGTAAAAACAATAGAAATTTTCGGAGGTATATATGGATACATTTTCGGATAAATATAAATCATTTCTTTCAGACTTTGGAAAAGGGAGAAAAATGATACTTTCAACATCTGAAAACAATAGAGTTTCCTCACGAATGATGAGTGTTGTTCAGA
>JAFLUJ010000176.1 GCA_022511485.1 Oscillospiraceae bacterium
GTAAGCTTCTGGATATCCTTTTCATATCCCTTCATATCGTCCTCTGTGATCTCATTATTTTTCTTCATACCCTTAAATTTTTCAAGAGTATCACGTCTTACATTACGCAGAGTGACCTTTGCTTCCTCGCCGAACTTCTTTACCTGCTTAACGAGCTCCTTACGGCGATCCTCAGTAGGCTGAGGGAAAGCAAGTCTCAGCACATTTCCGTCGTTAGTAGGAGTGATACCAATATCGGAAGCCTGAATGGCTTTTTCAATTGGTTTAAGCTGGCTTTTATCCCAGGGCTGAACAACAAGAACTCTCGCCTCTGAAACAGAAACAGCAGCCATCTGCTGGATCGGTGTAGGAGTTCCGTAATAATCCACCATTACCTTATCCAGAACCGCAGGATTGGCTCTGCCGGCTCTTATAGTTGAAAATTCATGTTCAAGGCTCTTGATACATTTTTCCATTTTTCCCTGTGCGTTTGAAATTTGCTCGTTCATAAAAAATTCTCCTTTTAAAAATTTTTAACAATTATCTATCAATTACGATCGTACCTACCTTTTTGCCCATACAAGCGTCATAGATATTATCCGGCTTTCTCAGATCAAATACAAGTATAGGGATATTGTTATCCTTACACATTGAAGCGGCTGTGCTGTCCATAACAGCAAGATTTTTTACAAGAATATCATTGAAGCTCAGTTCATCAAACTTTACCGCATCGCTATACTTATTAGGATCTTTATCATAAACTCCGTCGACCATAGTGGCTTTCAGGACAATATCCGCCTCGATCTCAGCAGCTCTCAGCGTGGAAGCGGTGTCTGTAGAAAAGAATGGATTTCCTGTTCCGCATCCGAAAATGACCACTCTTCCCTTTTCCATATGACGGACAGCCTTATTCCTGATGTATGGCTCAGCGACCTGATGCATAGCTATAGCAGTCTGGACGCGAACGTCAACTCCAAGGGATTCAAGAACGTCTGCCACAGCAAGAGCGTTCATAGTCGTAGCAAGCATACCGATATGATCGGCACGCGTTCTGTCCATTGCACCGCTGGAACGTCCCCTCCAGAAATTTCCTCCGCCTACAACAATACCTATCTGGATACCGGCGTCAGCACATTTTTTTATACTTTCACAAATTTTAGAAATAATTGAATAGTCTAAACCGATTTTTTTCTCCCCGGCAAGAGCTTCACCGCTCAGCTTAAGAAGAATTCTTTTGTACTTGGGCTGTTCGGACATATGCCAAAATCATCCTTTCCTCAGAAACATTTTTATACAACTATATTTATTGTACTACAATTTTCATGATATGTAAAGAGGGTGAAGGAAAAAATTTTTCCTTAATTTATCACCTGGTAAAAAATAAAAAACCCGCTATATGCCATAATGGTACAGAATCAATATACCTCCGTACCCGTGCCTTACTCCTTACCGGTTCAATACGAGCGGTGAGGGTAACGCCTTAGCATTAAGCAGGGCGTATTATTATAGATCTATGTGTAAAGTATTCAGCCTTTATATACAGCATCAAACATATTGTAAACAAGAATAGCAGCAAGTAATACATTAAAAATAAGTGACATGATGATATAAGCCGCTCTTGTTGTCTTCTTTCCGAACTTGACTGACATTATTCCTACGAAGCAGCTTGAAACAATAACAGCGAATATGTTTATCGCTGTATAAACCGTAAACATATCCATTGGTAAAATATTGGAGATTTTTCCTGCCAATATATAGGACAATATATTAGCGGCAGGAAGTATCAGCAGCGGGATCGTAGCAAAAGCATAATTCTTTTTTCCCGCATGGAGATATACAATGACTACCGCAAAGATAAGTCCGAAAATCGTCAGACACTCAACAAGCATAACACGCTGTCTCCTTTCATTCAGCAGTATGGGTCAGAATATATTCAGAAAGCTCACCATACTTTTCCTTTTTAAGTCTTCTTCCATTTACTTCCGCCGCAGAATCCGGAAGCTTCCCGTCATTGCCCTTAAATCCTGTATTGACATCAAGATACCGGACATTCATTTTATTTGCAAATTTTAGCAATTCAGAGTTATATGTATCAATATCTGAATTAAAAGCGACACTGCTTTCAATTCCGGCAGTGACAGGCAAAAGCGACATCAGATAAATTTCCGTGTCAGGATCATTTTCCATGATCGCATTTATAAAGGATTCCATCTCGTCAAACAAACCGGGATCGGAACTTTCAGATGCACTTCCTGTTCCCGACATAATATAGATCTTAGATGCATTCTTACGGATCACAGCATCTGCGATACCGCTTTCAACGCCATCAACCGACAGTATCACCGAGTTAAAATTTGCCGGTGTGATAGAGTCGGAAATAAGCATATTTCCTGACGGAACATATTCATAATCTGCAAGACCTGCAAGAGATCTTGTACCAATAAACACAGCATCTTTATAGTAGCTTTCGTCCTGACGTTCTCCTCTGGGTACAGGATTTATAGCATTGTTGTTTCCCCCGACAGGTTCTATGTAAACAACCACGTCAGTCGTATTGTCAAGCATTTCACTTGTCACAGTGAAGTCTTCTTTCATATAAAAAACAAAGCAAACGGCAAAGCTTGCGAAAACAAACAAAAATATAAAGGAAAAACGAAATTTAGCCTTTTTCCTTTCCCTTTGAGTTATCATCATCTACGGAGCACACCCTTTCCGCAAAAGTATATTACTTTACACATTATAATACTAATGTTTAAGAATAGTATAACACAGCTTTACGAAAAATGCAACTAATATCTGAGGATTTCCAATTATTTTTGTTCTGTACTCTCTGAAACATATCCCATATAACAAACAGCCATGCTGTACTTAATGTACAACAGGCTGTTTATACATTTATCACAGATATGTCCGCAATATGCAAATATCAGATCATCAATTTTTTGCTGATATACTGCCTATCATTTCATCATAAAAATCAAGCCAAATGTGCCCGGACCGCAGTTAGTAGCCACAGCCGGCGATGCTTTCTGGCAGATGATCTGCTGGAATTCCATCTTACTGTTGACCTGTTCTATAATGCTTTTAAGATCATTCCTTGATAAACCGGCATATGTGATAAACAACATACTGGTATCTATCTCTCCCATTACCTTAAAAGCTGAATCAATATATTTTTTTCGTGTATATTCTTCTGTGCCCATCCTGATAGCTCCTACACCCATACGATTGTTTTTCATAACAATTACCGGATGCAGCATAAACGCCTGACATACTGCATGAGTATTTTGAGAAAGCCTTCCTGACCGTGCCAGATATTCTGTACCGCTCATAACAAAGCTGGTTTTGATCTTATTTCTCATATTTTTCAGCTCATTGACAATTTCCTCCACGTTCATGCCGGCAGCAGCACTCAGAGCAGCGTGCATTGCCATCATTCCCATTCCGCTGGACAAATGACCCGAATCTATTACAGTAACATTGTCAAATGCTTTCGCAGCTTCCGAAGCATGCTCATAACCGCTTCCGACATTCTTTGACATGGAAATATGGATAATGCACTGAGCTTTTGTAAGCTGCTCTGCAAAAAATTCCTCATAATCTGACAATACAGGCTCTTTTGATTTTGCATCCTTTCCCATCTCACTCATGTAAGAAAGGATGCTGTCTGTTTCAGCTTCAACGCCGTCAAGGAATTCTCCGCTTTCTGTCACGACACGATAAGGCATAACAGCTATCTGATACTTATCCAGAAAATCCCTGGGAAGATCGCATACGCTCTCTGTTGAGATCATTACCGGTATCTTCCTGTTATACGTAAGAACCGGAGTTTCAATAACGCCTACAGAGCCTTCATCTCCGGATATAGTCACAATGTTTTTCGGAAGGTGTCTTAAGAGCTCTGCTTCCAATTGTGAATGAACTACCGGCTTAAGCAGATAACCATCAAATCCTTCTCTCTTATAAAGCTCCCTGTATTCTCCGCCTGCATTAGCCGTCAGAACAACAATAGGCGTATTTTGATTAAGACCTCCCGTCTGTGAACGGATAGCATGCAGACATTCAACTCCGTCCATACCCGGCATAAGATGATCCATCAGGATCACATCATACCTAAGCTCAACTGTCTTTTTAAGACAATCCTCACCGCTTTTGACCGTATCTATCTGCGCCTTGGTATCCCTCAGGAGCTTCTCTTCAACCATCAGATTAGCTTCATTGTCATCAACTATCAGGATATGCGCCTTCGGAGCCTCAAAGCTTTGCTTGTAATGATCTCTTGAGCGAACTGTACGCCTTGACTCAAGATTAAAAGACCCCAGCTTTTCATCATCCGCAATTTTCTGAGGCAGAGTAATAAGAAATGTAGATCCCTTGGTATAAACGCTGTTTACAGCAATATTGCCGTCCATCAGATCAAGGAGCTGTTTTACAATAGCAAGCCCAAGACCCGTTCCTTCAATATGACGGTTACTTTCCACATCTGCCCTCTTGAATGCACTGAACAGATGCTCCATGCTTTCCTTTTTGATCCCCATACCAGTATCTGTTATAGAGTAGGACATTTCGATCATTCCTTGTCCAAGCTCAGCACTTTGTATGGACAATGTAACAGAACCGGCTTTAGTATATTTTACCGCATTGTTCAGTACATTTATAAGTATCTGCTTGATACGCACCTCATCGCCTACCAGCTTTGCAGGAACTGACTTATCTACATCAATATGAAATTCGAGACCTTTTTCCTTTGCCCGGACCCATATCATATTAACAATATCAGACAGCATAGCGCCAACATCATATGTGACCGGAACGATCTCCATTTTACCGGATTCTATCTTGGACATATCCAAAAAGTCGTTGATAAGCGACAGCAGCATCTTGCTTGCACCCTGAATATTTACAGCGTCTGTCGCCACCTCTTCGGATACATTTTCTCTCAGTATCAGCTCATTCAGACCTATGATGGTGTTGATCGGCGTTCTGATCTCATGGCTCATACTTGAGAAGAAACGGTTCTGTGCCTTATTCAACTCTTCGATCTCCTGCTTACGCTTTTTTGCAATAGCATTTTCAGATCGGAATACACCATTCTGGAAAACTATCATACAGCACATTAATATCGCAACAATAAAAAGTGATACCAGAGAATCAATATAGGCTGTTTCCTCATTATGGGAAATAATAATATTCGGATGCGTATATCCGATATAATAACATACAGCGTCAATAACAAAGCTGAACCCCAGGAGTATGTATTTTATTTTTCCCTCGACTACAAGGCATATATATACGATCCCGAACAAAAGCCAGATCGGAGCCCCTCCATAAATTCCTCCGGATGTAATATAAACAAACGGCAGCAGTCCACACATGATAATGATCGCAATAATGACAGCTCCAAGCTGTATTTTATGGGAGTGTATCGAAAAATAAAATATCCCCAGAAAAACAATAAACGCAGCGACCATCAAAACTATATTCAGTAAGTCTTCTCCAATTATGATACTGTCCAGTATTCCTGCCGCCAGTCCGCAGAGCCCTACCATTACAAGAAGCCGGAAAAGACGCTCCTGCATATCAAGGCTTCGATCCCTTATCGACTGGATAAATTTCTTCAGATGCATTATATTTCACCGCCTTTAATACCATTGATTATTTTCTCTACCTTTTCAGCAGCTGCACCAAGTTCAAAATCTTCTATATCGCCGGCAACATCATGCAGGAGCTTTCCTGCCGATTTACCCTTATACAAAAACGTACTGATGTCCGCAAGAAGGCTCTCTGCCTTGTCTGATTCAAATGTATCCAGACTATCCTTTAGTTCTGACAAGCAAGCGATCAGATCATCGCCGGATACCTCTTCTCCCGATACAGGATCATCATCTGAAGCATCAGCTTCCTCAGAACCGAGATCAAGCGCATCTGAAATGAACTGCACCATCTCATGGTATTTCTCCATAAGCTCTCTGTGGTTATCCTTTATGTATCCTGTATTCTGTTCCTTTGCAGCGTCCTCCAGAGCCTTTGCCATTTCTGACAATTCATCTGCTCCTATCATTTTTGATGAGCTTTTCAGAGCGTGTACCATGATCTGATAATTTTTAATATCTTCATTTTTGAATGAGGATTCTATATCTGTTACCTTCCGCTCCGCACTCTTTACAAACTGAGCGAGCAGCTCCTCATAAAATGCAGCGTCACCCCGGCAATATTGTAAGCCGTTGCTTGTGTTGATACCCTTATCCTCCAGACGAGCCAGTACATCATTATTCTGGTCATTATCCGCAGCAGCTCCATGTGTATCGGTATGTACAGCCGTCTCCACTTTAACTTCTTTTTTCTTTGCAGGAACTGGCTGAGTGTCTTTTTCATCAACAAATATAATGGATGAATTGGGCAGCACTTTTTTCAGAAGGCGTTTCAGCTCCAGCTCCTCAATAGGCTTGGAGATAAATTCATTGAAGCCCTCCTGTAAAAACATTTCCCTTGCACCACTTACAACGTTTGCGGTAAAAGCGATCATCACATGGCTTTTTCCGGTATCCAGCATGCTCTTGCGAAGTCTGTTCAGCGTCTCGATACCGTCCATTCCAGGCATCATATGATCGAGGAAGATCAGATCAAATTCATCCTGTTTGCAAATATCAATGGCTTCCGGACCGCTTCCGGCAGTTTTAACATCCATCTGATAAGCCATGAAGATACCCTCTGCAACCATAAGATTCATAGGTTCATCGTCCACAACGAGAACCTTGACACCGGGACAAATAAAGTTACGTTCTCCGGATGCATCATATTCCTGCTGCTCCTGAGAATTCAGAACATTAATGATAGACAGTCCATAGTAGGGTCTTCTGATATATGTTAGTCTGCTGTTATCATGCGATTTTACATCATCATATGTTGTTACCATGATCTTAACAGACTTTTCGATCCCGTCAATAAAAACCGGATCCTCATTATATTCTTCTATTCCTACAAACAGATGGGTCAATCTGTATATGGCTACAAGACGTTTAAGCTCATCCATAGTAAAGACCCTGTGTACTGTCATACCAAGACCATACACTATATGTGAGATCATAGTACTGTAATAATCTCTGACATCCGGGTTTTCAAATTTCTCCGGTCTTATGTAAACTGCTACACACAGATCGTCCGGATTTGAGAGTTCCATGCATGGCGCCGGATCTATGACCTTCTGTGGTATGCTTGCAGATACTATCGTGCCGACCTGCTCTGTACTCTTGATCTGCATGAATCCGCCCATGGCAATGACCATACCGTGTACAATGGGGATTCCCAGTCCAAGACCGCCGTATGTACGATTTCTTCCTCCGTTAGCCTGGAAAAATTTATCCTTTATTTTTCCAAGATCCTCCTCTGTCATTCCAACGCCTGTATCTCTGATCTCAATGCACAGATTGATACCGTAGGATTTATGCAAAGCAGATACTCTGACATAAACTCCGCCTTTTTTTGTAAACTTGACTGCATTGTCAAGAAGATGCTTTATGATCTTCTTGATCTTCCTTCCATCTCCGAAAAGAACTGCGGGGATTTTATAATCTATATCAAACACCAGATCAATAGGCTTTTCCCTTTTTATCATCCTGACCTCGGTAATAATGTCGTTGATAATGGAAGTTATCATATAATTTTCTTCACTGATAATAATACTTCCCGCTCCTACTTCTGTATAATCCAGAATATCCTCGATCTGATTGAACAGTCTGTTTCCTGCCATCTGTATCGAAATCAGATCCTCCTTTTTCTTCGGATCATCCTCATATTTCAGCATCACAGCGGTGATACCTGTAACAGCATTTATAGGCGTACGCAGCTCATGGGAAGCGTTTGCCATAAAATCTTCTGTTCTTTGATTGAATTCTTCCAGTTCCTTTACCTTTGCCTCTGTCCTTTTTCTGTTCTTTTTTCGCATACGGATTATCATTTCTGACAAGCGCTCTGCAAGGAAAACGACCACCAGATTAAAGACTATCCTTATCATTGTAGCAGCATATGATGAAGTATCAAGAGAACCGTCATATACATATATAAAATCATAGCACATAGTTACGTAATATGTGATGGCGCAAAGTCTGATGTAGCTGTACTTTTCCATAACAGTATACAAAAGAATATACATCACCATTGCAGGAGCCAGGGCATATATACTGGTATCATGTATTCCATAGTAAAAGAATGTCAGCATTGAAAGGACAGTATACAGCCAAAGCCTTGCAGATTCAGAAAGCCGCTCTGAAATATGTACAGTCCAGCTCACGATCATTCCAACAACTAGGAGAAGTATAGCGCTGGTCTCACCCCAGCCAAGTATTACAGCTCCCACGATTACTGCTATTGTAAATATAGTATAGCAAAGCAATGTCATAAGATGTATTGTCTTCGTATTCTCTTGTTCGTACATATACATATATATAATCATGCTCCCACAAGGGGAGCACTCTCCTTTCTCTTTATTTTTCTTTCATCTGGTAATCTACATCTTCATCTATCATTGTAAGCATAATATCTGCAAATGTCGGGTCAAACTGAGTACCATTCCCTTTTGCTACCTCACCGCGGACAACCTCCTGAGGAAGATTATCACGGTAGCTTCTCTTGGAGCTCATAGCGTCATAGGCGTCAGCAACTGCAATGATACGAGCTTCCAGAGGAATACTGTCGCCGGCAATACCATCGGGATAGCCTCTGCCATCATAACGCTCATGGTGCCATCTTGCTCCGATAGCAAGCTTGGGGAACTCCGAAATGTTTTTCAGGATCTTGTCTCCCATTACCGGATGTGTTTTTATAATAGCATACTCTTCATCTGTCAGTTTTGATGTCTTATTGATAATGGTATCAGCAATACCGATCTTTCCAACGTCGTGGAGAAGTCCCATCATGTAAATATCATTCTGTGCTGTTTCGGAATAACCTGCACGTTTTGCAATCTCCTTTGCATATTCTGCCACTCTGGTGGAATGACCGTTGGTATATGTATCCTTAGCGTCAATAGCACCTGCCAGAGCCTTTACGATCTGCATGGTTATTGTTTCCATCTTTTCATGCTGTTTTACAATTTCCTGGGTCATTATCGCAGCCTCGTGATGCATATCTTCCTCAAGACGGATCAGGTCAATAGTATGTCTTACACGAAGCAGGAGCACCTCCGGAACGAATGGTTTTTTGATAAAGTCCATAGCTCCGGCTTTCAGAGCTCTGCTTTCTGTCTGACTGTCATCGTCCGCAGTCAGGAAAATAATAGGAATATGTGCCGTATCCCCGTTTTCCCTGATAGCAGTTAATGTTTCAAAGCCGTCCATTCCGTGCATATGTATATCCAGAAGGATAATGTCCGGCTTGTTATCCAGCAGGAATTTAAGGGCATCCTCTCCGGATTTCAGACAGCTTACACGCATATCTTCCGCACTAAGTATACGGCTTGCCATACGAAGGTTTGCTGAATCATCATCTACCACTAAGATCCAATCACTCATAATATCTACTCCTTTTTATTTATCAATTGTTTTTATATTAATTTATTGTTTAACTACTGTTATGCCGGATCATTGTGCTGTGCTGGCTTTATTTAAATTTTCTCAGAAACGTAGGTCTGAACCATTTTTTATAACAGGATACCAATATCGTCAGAACATAGTCATACATTATAAAAACAAGATTTCCGAAAACAAAAAGCATCGGTATCAGCCATTCATTGTAAAATCCAAATTCCTCAAACAGATCAAGAGTGCCGAAAATATTCATAAGAATATAAAATATTGCCGTAACCGAAGCATCAAACACTGCAAACTTGCACAGAATTCCGACTGGCTTTAATTTAAACTCCTCAAAATATGATTTCAGTATCGGATAGTATCCAAAAAGGAAAGTAAAAAACAGCCAGGCGTCCTTATCCGGAGTAACGAAGAAAGCAAGAATGGAAATTACAGCATAGGTCACAAACGCCCAGGAACGGCTTACTTCAATTGCAACGACAGCCACAAGCGCTCCCGCAAATAAAGGAAGCGTAATGCTCAGCAGCGGAAACACCGCCGTAAGGAACATCATTACAAGACAAAGCGACGCGATCACTCCGCCAAGAGAGACCTTATAGCTGGTTTTCATAGATCTTCTTCCTCCCGTTCAGAAACCATCTATTCCTCGTTCATTTCTTCCTTTTCTTTGATAAGGTCGTAAAATCCGTTTTTAAGTCCAAGATAAACAATATTGTCAATAACAGGCTTGAATCGCTCTATATCAAGCTGCACATAACAATCTGCAAGAGCACCAAGTGTAAAATTCACACTGTCCTCCGTTTTCTTTTGTATCGCCGGAAGGTCAATATCGTTTATAACATAGTTTCCGCGGATAAGCGGATTGAAGCCCCGCCTGCGGAAGTCCTCCTCAACATCGTCAAAAGCGTCTGCAATATAAATATATCTTGCCAGAAGAAATCCAAAACGGCGGAGTATCCTCTTCTTTTCAGGGTCTGTGCTAAGTCTTGACGCGATCTCCGACAGTATATTTGAAGCCGGTTCAGAAGCCCTGTCTACAGTCTTGCAGTTTTCCTTTTCAAGCTTTTTCTGATTTTCCATCTGTTCGGATACATATTCAGCAAGATCGGGATATTTTTCAGCCGCCTTCATATATGCCTTATATGACCTTTTCAGCATACGCTTTGCAGCGTGCTTTTTAAGGAATCGGCTGTCCTCAATATCATCAAGAATATTATTATATACCAGAATGGCAGCAGAGGCACACGTAAAGTCCATCCCATTTACAGTAATCAAGCAAGGGATCTTTTTAAAAAAATGAGTAAAGCTGCGGATATTTACAATATCAGCTTCCGCACCATTCAGCGACAGCTCCAGAAGCCCCAGAAGAGCGAAATCTCCGCATATGGACATTCTGAGCGAAAGACCGTAATTCTTTTTCATTGCCTTACGGAATCCCCGGCAGGCAGATGTATATGTTTCATAGTCGCACATACGCATATGAGCTTCAAATGGTTTTATATATCCGAACATAGACTCACCTCTGTTTATTTCACAGTATAATTGGATATATTATATCATATATTTTCTTTTTTGTCAAATATACGCCGACATTTTTTGACTTACGGCATATTAACTATAAATCATTGACAAATTTTATGCATTAAGATATAATTTATGTATTAGGAAGTGCATAATATGACCATAAATAAATTTTTTTATCCGGATCACACAATACGAAAAATAACTATAGAAGAACTTCCCATGCTTACAGAGCTTTTTGACTACAACAATATTTCCGAAATGATCGGGGAAAACACTCGGCTTATTGAAAGCGGTACAAACGATATTTTTATCCTTCTCAGTGAAGACAAGCTTCTTGGAGAGCTTCATATCAGATATGAAAGCGATGACCCCTTGGAAGCGATAAGGGGAAAACGTGCATATCTGTACGCATTCCGCATACATAAGGATCATCAGGGCTCAGGTCTGGGAAAGCTTCTGCTCCGGACTGTTATAAACATGCTTTCGGAATCCGGATACTCCGAATTTACTATAGGAGTGGAGGACGACAATCAGCGTGCTGTCCACATATATCAAAGCTTCGGATTCAACGAGATCATTGCCCGTAAGTACGAAGAATATCAGGGAGACGGATACGAATATAACCTGTATTTAAAACGGAACGATCAGTATGATCCCTACACTTAACAAAGAATTAACATAAAATTCATTGACAAAATTAGTTGCCAATGCTATGATATTAACAATATGTGTTAAATGCTTTGATGAGGAGCAAAACGGATAAGGGAAATTTTCAGAGAGCTATCGTCTGGTGTGAGATAGTATTTCCCCCCGATAATAGATCACCTCGGAGCTTTCTGCCGAACGGTCATACTCAGTAGGACGGAACGGGATTCTCCCGTTACAGAGAAGCGCATTGATAGATGCGGCAGAGTGCGGAGATTTTTTCCGAACGAGAGTGGTACCGTGGAAGTATTTTATACCTTCACCTCTTGATTTTGTCTTGAGGTGAAGGTTTTTTATTTTTCTGAAAATGAAAGGGAGATTTTAATATGATTTTAAACGGTTCTCAGATAATTCTGGAATGTCTTTTAGAACAGGGAGTTGATACAGTTTTCGGCTATCCCGGAGGAGCAGTGCTGAACATCTATGACGCACTTTACGACTACAGCGACAGAATCAGACACATCCTAACATCCCATGAGCAGGGAGCTTCCCATGCGGCGGACGGATACTCCCGCACAACAGGAAAGACCGGCGTAGTGATCGCTACCTCCGGTCCGGGCGCAACAAATCTTGTTACCGGACTTGCAACTGCTTACATGGACAGCATACCCATGGTCGCAATAACGGGAAACGTTACCACTTCACTTCTTGGTCTTGACAGCTTTCAGGAGGTAGACATCACCGGAATTACCATGCCAATTACAAAGCACAACTATATTGTAAAGGATGTTACAAAGCTTGCAAACGCGATCCGTGAAGCCTTCTTCATTGCAAACGACGGCAGAAAAGGTCCGGTGCTTATTGATATTCCAAAGGATATTACCGCAGCGGAATGCGAATTTGAACCTCAGCAGCCTAAGGCTCATGTATATGATGAAATAGACGAGGAAGAGATCAACGAGGCAGTAAAAGCGATCGCTGAATCTCAAAGACCCTTCATTTACGCCGGAGGAGGCGTTGTATCCTGCGACGCTGCCGATGAGCTTTCCGACCTTGCAGACCGTATCGACTCCCCTGTTTCCCTTTCCCTTATGGGACAGTGTGCATTTGACAATACAAGTCCCAGATACACCGGAATGATGGGTATGCACGGAACAAAGGCTTCCTCATTAGCTCTTACAGAATGCGACCTGCTGATAGTTCTCGGTTCACGTTTTTCCGACAGAGTTACCTGCAGCACCGACAGCTTCCGCTCTGCTGCCGGAAAAGCAAGGATCCTCCATATAGACATCGACCCTGCTGAGGTAAACAAAAATATCCGGGCTGATTTAAAGGTATGCGGAAATCTCAAACCGGTCCTTGAACGTCTTAACAAGACGCTTAGTCCTGTAAAGCATACCGAATGGATGGATAAAATACACAGCTGGAAAAAAGAGTACCCCCTCTTTCAGGTTTCAGAAAACAGCGGTGACGTCCTTCCACAGGAGGTACTTGAAACACTGGATGAGATCACCGGCGGAAACGCCATTATCAGTACGGAAGTGGGACAGCACCAGATGTGGGCTGCGGAGTTTTACAATTTCCGAAGCAAAAGAAGCTTTGCTTCCTCCGGAGGTCTGGGAACAATGGGCTACGGTCTGGGGGCAGCCATCGGCTGCAAGGTGGGAAATCCGGACAGAGTTGTTGTAAACTGCGCCGGCGACGGAAGCTTCTATATGAATATGAACGAGCTTACAACTCTTGCAAAATATCAGCTTCCGGTCATTGAGCTTGTTTTCAACAACAGCGTTCTTGGTATGGTTCGTCAGTGGCAGAAGCTTTTCTATAACAACCATTTTTCCCAGACTACCCTTGAAAAGCCTACGGACTTTGAGCTTCTTGGCAAAGCTCTGGGTATTGAGGCAATGACAATAAAAACAAAGGGCGATATTCGTCCTGTTCTGGAAAAAGCAATAGCTCTTAACAAGCCGGTGCTTATAAACTGCATTATCGACAAGGATATAAATGTTCTGCCAATGGTTCCCGCGGGAGCTTCAATTGCAGAGCCGATTCTTGAAATTAAATAACAAAATTATGTAGGTGCTATAACCGAGGATGAGTTCAAAAAATGAATAGCTAATGAAAATACTTTAAGGAGGAGTACTATGGATGCTGATCAGAAAACAAGGTTATATTCAATCATTGCCGCTGTTCTTTTTGTAGTTCAAGCTTCGTATTCTATCAATTTAGCAATTAATGGAGAAGCTATGTTTAATTTGATATATGGACTACTCTTACTTACATTTGCAATAATTCTTTATTATAGAAAGAAAAATAAAAGTCTTGTTATTATTTCCGCTGCAATGGTTTTACAGAGTATATATTTTTTTTCAAACTATGTGTCATTATACAATATATTATTCTTTTTAATGTCCGTATCTTTAACATTAGTTGTCTTTCTCGGAATAAAAAATTTTAATATAGCAAAAAAAATATTTTTTATTCCTTCACTCCTATCGCTAATTACAGATATAGCAAATTTTTATGAGGCATTTAAGTATTCAGATGAAATAGATATAAATTTTGATTCTATTAAGTTTTTTTTCTTACTTAACTGGGATGTAATATTAAATAATATTGCACGCACAGTATCAATTTTCTTTTTATGTTTATGGGTAACTAAGCCAGTAATGCTAAATAATACAAATGAATCCATATAAATAATAATTTAACCGGAGGTCATATTATGTCAAAAGTTCAGATATTCGATTCTACCCTGCGGGACGGAGCACAGGGAGAAAACGTCAATTTCTCCGTGGAAGACAAGTTCAATGTCATGAAGGCTCTGGACGAGTTCGGAATTGATTTTATAGAGGCAGGAAATCCCGCTTCCAATCCAAAGGATCTGGAGTTTTTCAAAAAAGCGGAGGAATGTCCTCCCAAGCACGCCAAGCTTGTGGCATTCGGCTCTACAAGAAGAAAAAATATCTCCTGTGAAGAGGACGCCAACCTTAACGCTCTTGCAAATACTAATGTTGAATATGTCTCTGTTTTCGGAAAGAGCTGGGATATGCACGCAACCGAAATTCTGGGAACTACCCTTGAAGAAAACCTGAACATGATA
>JAFLUJ010000278.1 GCA_022511485.1 Oscillospiraceae bacterium
CTGGGGAATAACCTTTCTTCAGAAAGGTTTTCCCCAGTAAGAGTACAGAAGTAATTTGCCAAATTGTGATTTACATTATTGTTCACGATATATACACTCATGGGATCAGCCTGAGCAGCAGCCCATTTTTGTTATCTTTCAATTATCTGCTCTCTGTCCTGACCTACGCCGAGCATTCCGACGGGACACTCGCAAAGCTCTTCAAGACGGGTGATATAGTTCCGGCAGACCTCCGGAAGCTCCTCAAACCTGCGGCATGAGGAAATATCCTCGTTAAAACCGGGGAACTCCTCATAAACAGGCTCACAGCCTTCAAGCTCCTCCAGAACAGGGGGGAAGTCCTTTATTACTGTGCCGTCCGGCTTTTTGTAAGCGACACATACTTTCAGGGTATCAAGTCCCTTTAAGATGTCCAGTTTATTTATCATAAGTGAGGAAAGTCCGTTTACTCTTACAGCGTGGCGGACGATGACCGCATCGAACCATCCTGTACGCCTGGGACGTCCGGTAGTTGCTCCGAACTCGCCGCCCTTTTCACGGATAAATTCTCCTATGTCGTCGTTAAGCTCAGTGGGGAAAGGTCCTTTTCCCACTCTTGTTGTGTATGCCTTGGCAACTCCGTAAATATTGTCGATGACCTTGGGACCCACGCCGGAGCCGATGCACACTCCTGCGGAAAGCGGGTGGGAGCTTGTAACATAGGGATAAGTACCGAAATCAATGTCCAGCAGGGTAGCCTGTGCGCCCTCGAAAAGAATCTCCTTGCCTGCCTTTGCTGCTTCATAGGTGAGGACGGAAACATCTCCGATGAAGCCTGCAAGTCTTTTTCCGTAGCCCACGTATTCTTCTATAACTGCGTCAAGGTCGATGGCTTCTCCGCCGAAAACCTTTGTGATTATGGCGTTTTTCAGATCTCCCGCGCTTCTGGCTTTTTCACGGAAGACCTCCGGATGAACAAGATCGTAAAAGCGTATTCCGCTGCGCTCGTATTTGTCCATATATGCAGGACCTATGCCACGGTGGGTAGTTCCTATATCCTTGTTTCCCCTGAACTTTTCGGAAAGACCGTCAAGAGCAATATGCCACGGCATGGTAATGTGAGCTCTGGGGTCGATTTTCAGGTTATCGAAGGTAATTCCTCTTTCGGAAAGGGAATCCATCTCATCCAGCAGATCCTTCGGATCAATGACAACACCTGCGCCGATAAGGCAGAGAGTTCCTTTATGGAGTATTCCGGATGGGATAAGGTGGAGCTTATAGGTCTGACCGTTTGCAACAACGGTGTGTCCGGCGTTGTTTCCTCCCTGAGAGCGGACTACTATATCCGCACGTGAGGCAAGCAGGTCTATAGCCTTGCCTTTTCCCTCGTCTCCCCATTGAGTGCCGATGATTATATTTGCAGCCATAGTTCAAATCATACCTTTCAAGATTAATGACAAAAATTATTATATCACATACCCTCAGATTTGTCAACGGGGGAATCAGTGTAAATCATAATTAAACGACGCAGGGCGATGGGGAAATTTTCAATTTTGCGCTTTGCGCAAATCAAAAGCTGTTACACCATTTTTGTCTGGTGTAACAGCCGCTTTAATTATTCTGTACGAAGTGCTACTACCGGGTCTTTCTTTGCTGCGCTCCTTGACGGGATTATACCCGCAAACAGCGTGAGTATCACACTTATTGCAATAAGTATGAGCGCCACAGGCACAGGAAGCACCGCACTGAGATTGTTTATTCCCGTAAGCTCATGCATGATGATATT
>JAFLUJ010000279.1 GCA_022511485.1 Oscillospiraceae bacterium
CGCCGTTCCGATCAAAGCAAAAATAATTCCGTATGCAAGATTTGGCAGATTTTCTAAATTCATATCCGTACCCCCTTATACTATTCTTAAACAAAAACATAGCCCATGTCTATTTGTTGATTTGGAATTAGTATTACTTTTTCAGCTTTGTCTCCTCAGCGTCAATGATGCTCATAAGCTCAGCAACAGCCTTGTTGCTCTTTGCCTTCTGAGGAGGAGCAATAGTCTCTCTGGGACGCACCGCATTCTCAGGAATAGTCAGAGTTTCTTTAAGAGCAGCAGCGGAAGGCGTTTCCGGTTCGGAAACAAAAACCTTTTCCCTTTCGTAATATGACTTCACACTGTCATCAACATTAGATTTTTTCGTAGAAGGAGTGTCCGTTTCCTCCTGTACAGCAGCAATGCTTTCCGGAATGATATTGCTCAGATGCGGAGTGAAGACCACCGGCTCACTTTTTTCAGTGCTGAACATATCTCCCGAGATCTCAACAGGCTTGGGAGCGTACTTTTCAAAAAATTCATCGCCGTTGTTCTTTTCGATCCTTGTGGGCTTGTTAATATAAAGATCGTCCTTTGACACTTCCTTTTGCGGAACAGAGAGTGTGTCTTTGTTTTCGGTCTCCCTGCTTTTTGAAATACGGTCATATGTAAACAACGGAGAGGTATCCTGCTTTTCCTTATCTTCCGGACGGTCAATATAATCCGCCCTGCCCCGGTTATCTACAGAAAGCACCTTATCGGACTTGGGAGCTTCCGGTTCACGGACACTGCGTGTTACCAAAGGTATCTTTCCGGTGACATCCTCAATAAATTTGGGCTCGGTAAATGTGACCGGAGCGGGATTTTCCTCATCTCTGGAACTGATGATCTCATCAATATCGTCAATAGAGGAGGCTTCCTCCTCAAGACGGCGAATACCGAGGATACGTGCCACCTGGATCGCTATGATAAACATAAGCGGGATAATTATTGCTATCACAATGCCGATCGTTGAAGTAGCAAAGTCCAGGAACGCCCCCAGACCGTTTATCTGCCAGACCGCCTTGGCAATTACCGCGTCCGAACCGATACGGAAGGTCTCATTGTCAGCATATGTATCAAATTTTACAACGTAGTAGAGCTTACCTTCCTCCTGCTGGATCTCCACAACACGAATAAGTGCAGTGTTTTTTCCGATAGTACACAGGATAACAGAATTTTCCTTAATATTGTCGATCTCTGATTTTTTAGCAATTACCAGAGTGTTATTAGGGAAATCCGGCAGCATTGTAACCGTTTTTTTCGTGTTGTAAAAGCTCATTCCGAAGACCGAAGCCACCGAATCCTTCTTAAAAAAGAAATTAAAGGCAAGCATTATCACCATAATAAGAGCGAGCACAACTACCAGAATAATCTCAACAACAGTAAATGCCGAGACTTTTTTCTTTACACGAGACATATAGTCCTCCCAAATTACAAAAAAATATTGCTTATATCTATTATAACATACTATTTTGTAAATTTCAAATGAATTTGAAAATTTCTCTTGACTTTTTTATTATCCGACTGTATAATAGTATAGTATGATAAATATACATATGCTGGAATAGCTCAGTCGGTAGAGCAGCGCATTCGTAATGCGCAGGTCGCGTGTTCAAGTCACGTTTCCAGCTCCACAAAGCTGAAGCTTTGAGGCGTGTCACCCCCAAAGCCAAATAATATAATTGATTTAATATTTTCAGCCCCCTCAAGGGGGCAGGTAACTTTGACGTCATCTGTAACTA
>JAFLUJ010000280.1 GCA_022511485.1 Oscillospiraceae bacterium
CCCTCAAATGGTTCAGGGATAATTTCTGTCAGGCTGAAAAGGACACTGCAAAGCTTATGGAGGTTGACGAATACTTCCTCATGGACAAGGAAGCAGAGACTGTCCCCATTGGCGCAAACCGCCTGCTTTATCTGCCATATCTTATGGGAGAGCGTACTCCTCACCTTGACCCGGATGCAAGGGGAATGTTCTTCGGACTTTCCGCTATCCACACTAAAAAAGATATGCTTCGTGCGGTAATGGAGGGCGTTGCATACTCCCTCAGAGACTGTGTGGAAATTTGCAGAGGAATGGGTATCAATGTTTCCGACATGATGGCTTGCGGCGGCGGAGGAACTTCCCCGTTATGGAGACAGATGCTTGCCGATCTTTATGCTTGTCCCGTAAAAACGGCGTCCTCTAAGGAAGGTCCGGCTCTTGGCGTGGCTATCCTTGCTCTTGTAGGCGCGGGAGTGTACAAGTCCGTTCAGGAAGCCTGTGAAAAGATCGTAGGCGTGGACAAGGTACAGGAGCCTGTTAAGGAGAATGTCCCTGTTTACGAAAAATATTTCCGTCTGTATGACGAGATCTATCCTGCTGTCAGAGAGCAGTGCGGAAAGCTTGCAAAATTATAATATAGGAAAGGAGTGATACACTATGGCAAAGAAACCAACTAAGGAAGAAACAAATCAGAGAAAGGACGAGAGATTGTCTGCAGACATTGACAGAGGTCGCAGCAAAATAGTTGTAAAGGGCAAAGAGCCGCAGACAGATGATAAAAAATCTGATAACGACACAAACGAAGACAAATAAAATGTAAATTAGTGAAGCTGTGAAAAATCAGCTGAATGTCAGGACAAAACCATGTAAAATACCGTGCAGGAATATTCCTGCACGGTATCGGTTTATATTTACCCAAAACATCAAGAAATTTGTTTCAGCCTGTGTTACTATATAATTAAGATAACGTTATCTATTGAAATGGTGATCGAATGAACAAATTTGAAATTCTGTCAGAGGCTCTTGATTATATTGAGGAAAATCTCACGGCTGAGCTTTCTCCGGAGGACTGCGCTGAAAAATGCTGCTATTCACTTTCAAATATGCAGAAGATGTTCCGCTGTACCTTTCATATCGGAATGAGCGACTACATTGCTCGCAGAAGGCTTACTGCTGCGGCAAAGGAGCTTATCGAAACGGACAGCTCCATCCTGGATATTGCAGTGAAATATGGCTATAACTCCCATGAGACATTCACCCGCGCGTTTACAAGACTGTGGGGAGTTGCACCATCTAAGTTCAGGAAAAGCAGAAGCTTCTCTGAGATATTTCCCAAGCTGGGTCCTCCAAGACAGATCTATGATGAGGGAGGAAATATTGTTATGACAAGCAAAAAGTTTTTTGATGTGTCCCATATGTATGATTTTATAATCAGCCGCAGAGGAAAATATGCAGTATGCTTTGATATTGTGAATCTGATGAAGATCAACGACACATACGGACATCCAGCCGGAGACATGGCTATTGCAGAGTGTCTCCGCAGGATAGACGAATCCGCAGGGGATGATATGCTTCTTATGAGGATAGGCGGGGACGAGTTCGTTCTTATTACGGATTTTGCCGATATTGAGAAAGCAAAGTCCATTGCGGAAAAGATACTTAGCTTTAACGGAGGCATTGTAAAGTCAGGGGAC
>JAFLUJ010000281.1 GCA_022511485.1 Oscillospiraceae bacterium
GAAAGATAGACTATCCCGCCTATTCCTATGGCAAATCCGGTAAGAACGGCTCGCAGAAAGACATCAGTAAATTTTTTCAAATAATCACATCCTTTAGTCAAGTATAACATATATCGGATGTTAAAGCAATATGTACAGCCTGATTTACGAAAATTTAAAAAAATTATGTTGAATTTTGGCGTGTAATGTAGTATACTGTTTTTTCGTTAGTGTATGAAAAGAGGTCATTTTGATGAATGAAAATATAACGATCCGGACGGCGGATAGATCGGATATAGAAACGCTGGTAAAATTCCGTTTTTTATACCAGACTGATGCGGAGGGGGAACTTTCCGAAAAACAGAAAAGCAGTCTTTCTGAACAGCTTCCCGGATATTTCGACAGGCACATAGGAAACGACTTCACCGCTTATCTTGCGGAGGATGACGGAAAAACCGTCGCTACTATATTTATGGTAAAACTGGAAAAGCCTGCCGGAGTACACTTTCTCAATGGAAAAACTTGTTATCTTATGAATGTATACACTGCTGAGGACTATCGTAGGCAGGGGATAGCCTCCATGCTGCTTGACAGGCTGATCTCCGATGCCAAAACGGAGGGCATTACCTGTATAGACCTTTCCGCAACCACTATGGGAAAGCCTGTCTATCTTAAAAAGGGCTTCATCGAAAGAGGCAATACAGAAATGCGTCTGGAACTCAGGTAAACATTTGGCATGATTTCCATTTATTGCTTACCTGTATGGTGAATATTAAAAACTGCTCCTGACAATAATCTTAACAGAAAATATTGTCGGGAGCATTTATTATGTATTACAATAAGGTTGATATTAGCGGCGTGGATACGTCCAAGCTTACGGTACTTAAAGAATCGGAAAAAATGGAGCTTCTGAAAAAGTGCAGGCAGGGTGACAAGGAGGCTCGTAAAAAGCTCATCAGCGGAAATCTGAGGCTGGTTCTCAGCGTTATTCAGAAATTCATAGGACGTGGAGAAAACGCTGACGATCTGTTTCAGGTTGGCTGTATAGGGCTTATGAAAGCCATAGATAACTTCAATACAGAGCTGGATGTCCGTTTCTCCACCTACGCTGTGCCGATGATATGCGGAGAGGTTCGCAGATATATGAGGGACAACAATCCGATACGTGTGAGCCGTTCCCTCCGGGATCTGGCTTACAAAGCGATGCAGGCAAAGGAACAGCTCACTGCGCAGAAGCAGAAAGAGCCTACCATGAAAGAGATCGCGGACATGATCGGTGTTAAGCAGTCCGATGTTGTCCTTGCTCTGGAAAGCATTACAGATCCGGTATCCCTTTATGAGCCGGTATACTCCGATGCGGGAGACACACTTTATGTCCTTGACCAGGTGGGAGATAAAAATGACGATAACAACTGGCTGGACGAAATTTCCCTGAAAGAAGCTATAAATATGCTTCAGCCAAGGGAGAAAAACATTCTGTATCTTCGTTTTTTCCTTGGAAAGACACAGGTAGAGGTTGCAAATGAGATCGGTATTTCTCAGGCTCAGGTCTCAAGGCTGGAGAAAAATACTCTCTGCAAGATAAAAGGTCAAATATAATATAGAAAATTATCATTTATCATATTATCCCTGAGTTCCTATCGGGGGAGACCCTTTTGAAAAAGGGTCATCCCCCGAACCCCCTCCCT
>JAFLUJ010000282.1 GCA_022511485.1 Oscillospiraceae bacterium
TACGGCGAATCAAAACATTGACTTTGTCAATGTTTTGATTTAGGAATAGTATAAAAAATAAACCTGCCAATGCTTTTCAAAGCTTTGACAGGTTTATTCTTTCAATCATGCTTGCGCAGGGATTCGTCCAGATGGGTAATGGTATCAACGATCTCCTGTATTCCTTCCGGAGATGCCATGTAAGCGAGGATCTCATCTTTTGTACCCTTGAAAATATAATTCATCATCATTCTTCCTGAACCGTCGGGAAATATTCCGCGTATGGATATTCTTCTTATGTTTTTGATCTCCTTAGGGGAAGCGGCGTCATATTCAAATAAAATTCTATAGTCCGAAGCATATGTATCATCAAGATCAAAGCTATATGAAATATGGTCAAATCTCCCCTCCTGCGGCATTTTTTCAAGTACGGCAGGATTTATGGTTTCATCAAAAATTTTGTCGCGATGATCGAACAGATCAGTCTTTTTCAAAGGAACACCCCATTTGCATAAAATATAACTGCAATGGAAATTTAAGCTTACAGAAATTCCACCTTGCCGCTTTCCAGATAATATACTGCGCCAATAACCTTCAGATCATGTTCTTTATCATCATCCTGAATTTTCAGACTGGTTTCGATCACTTCACAGCTGTGCTTTACGTTAAGACAGCAAGCCTTCATTTCGTCCTTTTCGTCGCCCACTGCTTTCAGTATTTCATCGGTAATGCATTTTATGTAGCCCTCATTCTGATGATGGAGAGCCGCGCCCACAGCTCCGCAGTGATCGTGTCCAAGGACTACGATCAGATTTGTTCCAAGATGTTCAGCAGCATATTCAATACTTCCAAGCTGGTTTGAATCAATTACATTTCCGGCAACGCGTATAACAAACAGATCTCCGATACCCGCTGAAAAAATCGCTTCCGGGATAACTCTTGAATCAGAGCAGGTGATAATTACCGCATAGGGATTCTGACCCTGTTTGCTCGTTTTCAGGACTTCCTCCGAGGCATTTAATGATGCCGCTTTTGATGCAACATATTTCTTGTTTCCCTCTATCAGCATTCTTTTAGCTTCTTCTACTGTATATGATGCCACGATATTTCCTCCATTTCATTTGATCCGGTCTATAACTAAAATTATACCATGGGTTTGGCTTTTCGTCAACCTCCCAGATGGCAGGACAGCATAACTTTCGTTGATTTTTCATATGACCTCATTTATGTAAAATCCGAACAGATCAGGTCAACGAGCTTACGCCTTGCAGAGGAGGAAAATCCGTGTCCCTCACCGCCGAACACGATAAGCTCCGCATTTTTAAAGCTTTCTGCTGCTTGTTGAGCATAGGGCAGAGAGACTAACGTGTCCGAATCCCCGTGATAAATTTTCACGGTGCCATTATATTTTTTGATATGTTCAAACACGTCATACTTGGGAAGTCCCTCGCAGAACCGGTTGGATAATGTCATTCCCATAAATTCCGTATCTTCGTCCAGGGTCTTGCCTGCCCAGTTGTCCGGAATACAGAACGCGGGATACAGAAGATACAGTCCCTTTATTTTTTCGTCCGCAGTCAGCGAGGAAACAAAGCCTCCCTGACTTTCTCCGTAGAGATATATATTGTCTGTGTCGATATAGTCCAGACTTCCGATATGTGCAATGACCGTCTGGAGGTCGTCAA
>JAFLUJ010000283.1 GCA_022511485.1 Oscillospiraceae bacterium
CCAGATTTAAATATTTACCAATAAGCTGACATTTATTTCCAGTACATAACAGCACATTCACCATCAGTACAATAAGCAATAACCCAATCAAATTTTACATCAGTAGTTTGAGGTATAAGGGATTGAAGTTTCTGTAAGAAATCAGTCCATTCATCACGAATCCAATATCTCACAGGTTTTCTCTTCAATTTATCTTGCCATTCAGTGCTTTTCCATTCCTTCATATTGACTTGTTTTCTCCTACATATTAACTTTTAAATTCTAACGTAAAAAGAAGCGGTTTTCAACCACACAGTTAAAAACGAAATTTTATAACAAATTGCAAATTACTTCTTGACAAAAATCTCTATTATTAATATTCTATTATCAAAAGAAGCGGTTTTCAACCGTACAGTCCTTTAGGACTCAAGCGGCGTACTCGCTTCTTTTTTTATGTTGATAACATCATCAAAAACAATCCTCTTGACGTTCTTCTTACAACCAGAGTGGCCTTGTACTGGTTCAATCGCGTATCAATAATCTGGGCAGCGTTTGCTTTCACCTTTGCCAGTGCTCCCCGAAGCTTTTTGGTATATTGAGATTCTGCATATTCATTTGGGAAATCTCCCGCAACGTATATTCTATCCTGATATTCATTCACAACATATACATGACCAATGTATTTTTTTAAATACTTCTCAACATTATCCCATGGTATATTTTGTTTATTTGAAAATAGGTTATTTTTTATAATAGGAATTGTCAAAATTACTCCCTCCCCTCCATGCATATACCTCACCCCTCCGTCAGCCAGACACGCTTCTCTATTGCCTTGATAAAAGACCGTCGGGGAAGATGATACTTTCTTCTGCCGCATCTTGCTAAATCCCTCCTGATGTCAGCAACAACCTGATATCTCTCATCCGCCTCTTCCCTGATACACTTACGGATAAGACGCTCCAATCTGTCCGGCAAAAGTGGCTGATAATCACGCACGGATAACGTAGTGTAGGGCGGTTTTGCGGGGTCTGCCGCCGTGACGATATAATACAGTACCTTTCCGAATGCGTAGATATCGCTCCTCTCGTCTGCGTGCGTTCCGTGTCGGGCTGACTGTTCCGGCGCCGCATATCCTCGCGTCGCCGCCATAACATGATCTCGTTCACCTCCGAAGCTTCGCCTGAAAGTCGCACCGAAATCTACCAGCTTCAAAGATCCGTCCGGACACACCATAATATTGTCCGGTTTCAGATCCTGATAAATAACAGGTGGTTTTCTTGTATGTAAATATTCCAGAATATCAAGCAAACTCTCGGCCCATGTATGAGCCTGCCCTTCCTCTGCATACCCGTTCCGCTCAATATAGTTGCGCAGAGTCGCACCCTGAATATACTCCATTACCAGATACCAGGCATCATCCCACAGAAGATCATAGATTACCGGAAGCATGGGATGCTTAAGCTGCTGTAGGAAATCCGCTTCTTTTACGAGCCGTTTCTCTTCCTCTCTGTCATTCCTTTGTCGATTGACTTGCTTAATTGCCACAAGCCGCTGTAAGGCCTCGTCTCTCGCCAAATATACGCGTCCCTCACCACCTTGTCCAAGTGTTTTTACGACTGTATATTTTCCGATCGCAGCCTTGTCT
>JAFLUJ010000284.1 GCA_022511485.1 Oscillospiraceae bacterium
TTCCATAGATAATTTCTTATGTAAATATCGTTGCCAGCTTTGAAACGAGATGTAACTATCTTAGCATATTTTCTGCCACTCTTCAATGAGTTCTTCCATAGCGCTGAAGAATGAATATTTTTACGATAACAGCAGGATGCAGTTCACTTGACAAGAATTTAACATTTTGTTAAACTAAATTTAACCGCAGCAGCATACTAATACTGCGTGCTGACCGTCAAGATATCAGCAGACGGTACAGATATTTGGGAGGTAATACCCTTGGAGGAAAAGGAAATATCACAAGCTGTCATCGGCCGGCTGCCGAGATATTTTAGATATCTGGGAGAGCTTAAGGACAAAGGTGTGGAGAGGATATCCTCTCAAGATCTGAGCGAGCTGATGAAGGTGACGGCCTCACAGATACGACAGGATTTCAACAACTTCGGCGGCTTTGGTCAACAAGGCTATGGCTATAACGTGGAATATTTATACAACGAGATCGGAAAAATACTTGGACTGGACAGACAGCACAATTTTATCATTATCGGTGCAGGCAATCTGGGCAGAGCCCTTGGAAATTATTTGAATTTTGAAAAGCGGGGATTTATTTTCCAGGGAATGTTCGACACGGACCGCCAGCTGGTGGGCAAGGAGGTCAGGGGCGTGAAGGTCATGCCCATGGAGGAGCTGGAGCAGTTCATCCGAGAGAACGATATCGATATCGCAGTGTTAACGATTCCCAAAGAGGAGGCCGTCAGCGTTGCGGAACGCCTTGTAGGGACCCAAGTGCGGGCTATCTGGAATTTTGCCCATGTGGATTTGAATGTGCCCCCCAGTATACAGGTGGAGAATGTACATTTGTCGGATAGCCTTATGAAACTGTCCTACAATATTAACCGCTATGCAAACGAGCAGGAAAAAGCCTGACAGGAGGATGCGCTTATGAAACGAAAGTCGGGAAACATCAGGCAGGAAGCATTTTCAGCAGCCCTCAAAGGAAAGAAGATTCCTATTCTGACCCTGGATAACAAGTGGTACAGACTCTTGGATGACAGGACAAGGGCGTCGGTGAAGGGGTTGGAAAATCAGTTGAATAACCTGCTAAAGCGGCAGGGGAAGCTCAACACCGAGACAAAAGAAATTCATAAGCTGAAAAAGAAGCTGATGAATGAAATCGTGCCGTTGGTGGATGCGGCGTCCAAGACCGGTGATAAAAGCATTGAAAAAAAGATCGACCAGAACAAGAAGCTGGTGGAGGACTGTAACAAGCGCATGGAAAGCTATAAAGAGGAGCTAAAAGAGCTACCCCGCCAGATCGATCAGGTGAATTTGCAGCTGATGATGATAACTATGGACTGCTGCTATGACGCCATGTATGATAATACAGAGGAAATAGAGAAGATCGAGAAATGGGTGAAGGAAATCCGCATTGAGCTGAAAAAGCGATTAGTGCGGAAACAGGAAATGGAGCAGCAAAACCACCAGATTTATTCCTATATGCATGATGTATTTGGAGCGGATGTGGTAGATGTGTTCGATATGCAGTACAATCCGGAAAAACAACATCCCATAGGACCCGGAAGGCGCAGACAGGCGAAGAAGAGAAATGCAGATTCGGACAGCGCGGACATCGGAA
>JAFLUJ010000285.1 GCA_022511485.1 Oscillospiraceae bacterium
TCCGAAGTCAAGAAGAAGGAGACACCGAACATGAAAACTGATTACATCACCAGCGATTCCGCACTGCCGCCCTATCTGCCCTATCCCCGCTTCCTGTTGGGGAGGGATTTGCGGCCGAGTACAAAAGAGGTCTATGTCATTTTGCTGGATATGACGGTCAACAGCGAGGCCAGCGTGGACAAGCGCGGACGGCGGTATTTGACATTCATCAACCCGGAGATTGCGAAACTGATTGACCGCACCCCGGCTACCGTAGGACAGGCCCTGGCGGAGTTGGAAACTGCTGGGCTAGTGAAGCGTCATTGGGTGAGCCGCAGCCCCACTCAGCCGTACCACACCTACATCAAGCTGCCTGTTATGGAGCTTTAGTAGATGCCTATCTTGACGCCTTAGACCGCAAAGCGCCCTTAGCTGAAAGGCCAGACATCAATGCTGCATTTGACGATTTTCAAATGCGTCGGAGACAAATTGCGCCCCAAGATACGCCCGCAGGAAAAAACATTTTGTATAGAGGGCTAAAGCAATTTAGATTGCAAAAACTGTTTCGGGTTGGGCTGGCAGCAGCTCTCGCGGTAATCTGTTTACTCGGAACGATGGCTGTTGCACAGGCTGCCGGAATAGATGTCTTTGCCGCAATAGCTAAATGGAGTACCAACATCTTTTCCTTCGGACAAATATCTTCTGACGGTGCAGTTGATATAAATCTACCTGATACAGCTGGAGGCAAAACTGAAGTATCTGCCCCAAGTGAAACTGTTGGGAATAGTAATGACGAATATGCTTCGCTCCAGGAAATACTAGATGTGTATCATGTGACAGAAGTACAGGCACCTATGTGGATTCCACCCGGGTTTGTGCTAAACAAAATCACAGCATCATGTGAATCAGATCCAGAATCATATGACTTTTATGCGGAGTATGTAAAGGACAGCGATATACTGCAAATTTCCTTTATGAGTTATTTTGATATTCCTGCTGCCGAAATTGAAAAAACAGACTTGGCGGTAGAGGAATTTGAATTGAACGGTGTCATGTTCTATCAAATCGAAAACATCAACAACCATATGATTGCTTGGGTGACAGAGCATTTTGAATGTTATATTAGTGGAACGATAGATGTGGATGTGTTGAAGCAAGTCGCTCTCTCTACTTCCGGTGAGTGAAAATAACGGTGCTGCTCAATACGTTGGACTTTCTCGCTGAACGCTATTAACGCTCCAAGGCGAATAAACCGGGCCCGCCACTGGCATTTGCCTGGTAAATCGGATGCCTCTGAATAGGCCAGCTAAGCGGAAATGACTTGTTTCTTCTGGCCTTTTCTGGGAAAAGTGGGAGATTCCTTCAAGCAAGTGAGTTTATAGTCTGAAAACACAGAGCCGATGGACTTGTGATTTCCTCATAAGTTCATCGGCTCTGCGTCTATGCGTCGGGCTCTTTGATGACTATCATGGAATGTAAATACAAGATAAAATTGTGAAATTGGCAGGGATGGATAAAGTGTCCAAAAAGCTCTCAATGATTTTGGCTAACTCTCTTAGAAATTATTTTTCATTAGTTGCTTTCTGTCTCCAGCTGACCCAGCCCAAAATGCTAAGGAACAGTATTAGGCTAACGCA
>JAFLUJ010000286.1 GCA_022511485.1 Oscillospiraceae bacterium
GTCTACGCACAGGAGAATGTCTCTTTACGGCGATTGCAGGATATTCTAATATCCGAGGGAAAGACTCCACTTAACAACAGCAGTTGGACTACTGCTAAACTCTCTAATCTCCTGAAAAATCCTATCTATGTCAAAGCCGATTCGGATATTTACGACTATTTCGAGCAGCATTGCGCACAGATGGTTTCGGATATTTCAATGTTCACCGGAGAGTATGGCGCTCAGCTTTACGGTCGCACGAAACACTCCCCAGATAATCCTGACTGGTCGGATATGAAGCTGGTACTTATGAGCCATCAAGGGATAATCGATTCAGACACATGGCTCAAATGTCAGAGGAAGCTTGAAAAGAACAGGCAGGTCACAAGCAGCTTCAGCAATCCTACAAGCTGGCTTGCTGGAAAGGTTATCTGTGAGAAGTGCAGACACACCATGACGACTATCAAAGGTAAAGTAAACAAGGATGGAGAGATACGGCGCTATTTCAACTGCACCGGTAAATCTCACAAGAGAATATGCACCGGACTAAAGGTGTCGATATACGCCGAGGATCTGGAGAACATGGTTTACGACTGCATCGCCGAAAAGCTGTGTGACCTGAAGAGTGTCACACGGTCACCCAAGCGTGGTGATTTCGGAGAAGTCAACGAACTGAAACTGAAAATCAAAGCTCTAGAGCAGTCAGAGAAGCAGCTGCTGGACACTATGCTTTCCGGAGGCTTCAACGCTGATCTGCTTGCCATCGCAAACCAAAAGGCAACGCAGCTCAAAAACGATAAGTTTGCACTGTATCAGAGGCTTGACGAGATCAAATCCCAGAATGAAGAAGCGGTTATAAACCTTGCCCGATCGTGGCAGATCGCCGACTACAACCGCAAAAAGGCTGTAGCAATGATAATGATAAATAAAATTGTAATTGCTGAAAATGGAAATGTTAAAATTGAATGGAATATATGAGAATGTGCAGGACTACTCCCCTGCACATTCAGTTTTTTTGTTCGATTTACAGAAGAAATTGCGGATATTATAGCGTTTAAGTGTGTCTTTGCTGACAGAAAAACTACTTAAATTTGTATGGTTGGCTTCTCCGAAACGCTGGAAATGAACGATTTCTCTTTCTCTCAGAAATTTGATCGGATCACGCACATCAGGGTCATCTGTAAGACGAAGAATGTTGTCGTAGGTTGTTCGTGCTTTCTGCTCTGGCACGACTTCATAAGAACAAAGTGCCTGCAAACCGCGTGGATACGTCATTCTAAAAGCACGAATGTTCCCGTGCTGCAACCTTGTAAGAACAACAAACACAAAAAATACGATAGGACAAGCCATTTCTTCCTAAATTTAATATTATTTTGTAAAGATGTTCATTCAGCAATGGGCATCTTTTTTATTACCAAAAAAAGGAGGTCTCAAATGAAGATTGGACTGCACGACAGTGAAAAGGAGCATTTGCGGAACAAGTCGTTTCCGAATTATGCCCTGATGAAAATATCGGCTTTCCACAAGTCCAAAGGCGATACGGTGGAATGGTGGTCTCCGCTTGAAAAGTATGATATGGTCTATTCGAGCAAGATAT
>JAFLUJ010000287.1 GCA_022511485.1 Oscillospiraceae bacterium
TACAATGAAGTGGAGAAGTCCTCCTGGATGCTTTACCTTCTGAAAGAGAACGATATCCATTCTATGGAGGATTTTAAAAATGTTGTTGCCGATGCCGACAGAAAAGTTGATGACCTGAAAGAGAAAAAGTCGGAGCTTATGAGAAAAATATCAACGGAGAAAAAGCTGATCGAGGAAATTCCCAAATATCTTGAAGTGCTTAACCGCCGTCCCCTGCTTGCCAAAGATGTTCGGGAGCTGGCGAAGTACAATTACATAAAAGATGCAGGAGTAATGTCGTTAGACAATGAAAAATCCCACAAGGAAATTCTTGCAGGATTGAAGAAAGAACTTGCCGACACAGAAGAAAAAATACCGGAAGCGGTTGCAATACGAAAGTCAGTCTATGATTATTACAATTTTTATGAAAATCGGATGAAGTCGGACTATGACATTCTGCTTGCAAAGGCAAGGAAGGAACTTGAAGAACTTCGCAGAGCCGAGGAGATGAAACAGGAAAGGCAGATACAGGAGCTTCCCGAGCGGTCAAGGGAGAGCAGACCCGACAGCAGGACAGCGAGGTAGACATAAACGGTCACGAAATCAGTATTATATCTGAAAATCTTATTGACTTAATCATACATAAAACGGTATAATAGAATAAACAGGTCAATAATCTGACCTGAATTTGAATTTAAGGAGTGACCGCATATGTTTAGATATGTACATACAAACATTATAGCAAAGGATTCACAAAGACTGATAAAATTTTATAAAGATGTATTCCAATGCAGGAGTATAGGCGAAACGAGAGATCTGCGCGGAGAATGGCTGGATAAACTCACAGGAATTCCAAATTCGCATATCGTGGGAGAACACCTTTGCTTGCCCGGATATGAAAAGGATCACCCTACACTTGAAATTTTCTCATATGATACTATGGAGGATTCAAACAAAGCCATAAATAAATGTGGTATCGCACATATTGCATTTGAAGTGGAAGATGTCGAAAAGACTTTACAGCTATTGCTTGAAAATGGCGGAAGTCAGGTCGGCGAAGTGGTCAAAACAGAATATGAGGACGGACGAACAGCCGTTTTTGTTTACGCAGCAGACCCGGAGGGAAATATTGTTGAACTGCAAAGTTGGTCATGATCTATTAAAATCAGCAAAACATATCTCATTTCCATGCTCTTTGATGATTTTATGCAGATCGGAAAAAGCAAGCCAGACCGTTGCGGTATTGTCATTTGGGTGAATTCCAACAGCTTTGTCATTCTGCAAATCATTATCAAATACGACTATTACGGCTTGGCTTTCGTCATTCAGAACGCCGAATGGAGACACGCAACCTTGTTCAACGCCAAGATATTTGGTAAGGCGTTCAGCGGAGGCAAAGCTGAGCTTTGTACTGCCGATATTTTCGGCAAGAGATTTCATATCCACTCTTTTTTCTTCGGGAATGGTCACAAGGTAGTGTGTTTTTCCTTTTGCGTCCCGGAGAAAAAGATTTTTGCAGACTGTTCCTTTTCCTACGATTCCGGCTTTCTCCATATCCTCCATTGTGTAGACCGCCTCATGCTCAAGCTTTTCAA
>JAFLUJ010000177.1 GCA_022511485.1 Oscillospiraceae bacterium
CAACCGCGGTCTCGCTCTTACCTACGCCGCTTTCTCCGAGGATAAGCATACCCTCGCCGTATACCTCAATGAGAACTCCGTGACGGGTGATCCTGGGAGCAAGGTGCAGGTTCAGGAAAGCTATCAGCGCCGCAATAAAGCTGGATGTACTGTCCTTGTTCCTGAGCAGAGGAACTCCGTGCTTTTCGGCGATCTCTACCATTTCGGGGAAATAAGGCAGCTCACGCGTAATAATAAGAGCCGGTATGTGCTGAGCGAAAAGCATTTCCAGACGCTCATAACGGGTCTGCTCGTCAATTGTAGCAAGATAGGCAAACTCCATCTTACCCAGTATCTGGATACGTTCATTGTCAAAATATTCATAAAATCCCATAAGCTGGAGACCTGGACGGTTTACATCATTCTCGGAAACTAACAGCTTTTCAGAATCTTCGGGCAGGTAAACGGTTTCGAGATGGAACTCCTCAATAATTCTTTTAAGTGCAATGGTAAATTTTTTCTCCGCCATTTTACATCAATCCTTTCGCATAAAAGCATAGCTATATTTAATTATACATAATTCAGGAAAAATTTCAAGTAGTATTATGTTACAATTTATATTTTATGCTGTTTTTCAAGGGAAAATATGATGCTGTCCCCTTTTTAACTTGCCCTGCCGAAAGCTTTTCCCTCATAATTTTTACAATATCAAAATTTTTTTACAAAAACCCTTGACAAGAGGAAAAAAAGCTGTTATAATAATTAAGTCGCTGGTGATGGCGTTGGTAATGGAGAAGTCGCCTAGCCCGGTTTATGGCGCACGACTGGAACTCGTGTATGGGTTGATAGCTCATCGAGGGTTCGAATCCCTCCTTCTCCGCCAGCGGGGAAGCCCCCCGCCGCAGAACCGTCCTTGGATGTCAAGGACGGTTTTCTGTATCGCACACACGAAGACACACAACCTATTTGCGAACAAAAAGGACAGGAAGCTGACAGCCTCCCGCCCCTGATAAAAAATAATATGAATATGCGGATATAGTTTATCGGTAAAACATTAGCTTCCCAAGCTGAGGTGGAGGGTTCGACTCCCTTTATCCGCTCCAGCGGGGACGCCCCCGCAGGCAGGTCGTCCTTGGTTATCAGGGACGATTTACTTTTTGGCACGATCACATAACAATTCATAGCATTTCGTTTATAGAGGCTGAGCCTTGACCCATACCGTCTTTGGTTGTCAAAGGCGGTCTTGTTTTTTGCACGACCACATAACAATCCATAACCTATCGTTTACAAATAAACGGGACGCCCCCGCAGGCAGATCGTCCTTGGTTATCAGGGACGATTTTCTTTTTCACACGACCGGATAAACAAAGATCAAACAAATAATGCAGCAACACTAATGATAAATAGTACAGAAAAAAGGATAAAAAGAACAATAGAAAGGAACACCTCCGGAGATGACTTCAGATCTTCCATAATAAATACCTTGTCTATCCTTGGAGGGTCTTCCTGCAAAAGAATAACGGCAACATCAGCGCATGATCTTTTTTTGTACTTATTTGCCTGAAAATTTGTTGTACATATCGTGTATGTAATATTTTTATCAAGCATTTCAATTTTTACGGTTATGTCATGCCATGTAATCATTGTATATCTACCGCTTGTACTGGTAGGGGCTCTTCTTTTTTGATATGAAATGATCTCTGCTTTTTGAATACGCCCATATTTTCTTACTTTCTTTATCTGTTCATCACATTTTTTAATATTATAAAAGCTTAAAAAAGCTAAGGAAAGTGAAGCTATACATAACATTATTGCTGATTGCATAACGATCTCTCCCCTATAATTTATTTAAGATCAGTATCATTATCTTCTTTAAATTCAAATATGTGACACGTAAAATTTACTACTTCAACCTTAGGTATTATCGCCAGAGTATCCACATCAAGATCAAAGTCATAAAAAATGCAGTACTCCTGACCGTTTTCATCTGTGATAATATGCGGAACAGGAGGCGACTTCCAATGATCTGTACTTCCGGGGAAATGATTTTTTTCAGAAAAACGGACCTCTTCCAGATTTCGATACATCTGCAAAAGCGCCTCAGAGTCACCGTTAAACTCGTCCTCCGAAACTACTGACCTTATATCGTCAGAAAGCATTGAATATGTGATATGATCTTTCCACAAACCGGTTGATTCACACAGCTCCTGCCCGATCTGATATGCTTTAAATTTCGCAGAGGATATTAAGAAAATACGGATCAGAACAATTAATAAAATAAATACAAACACACATACCGGAACTATTATCTTTTTAGCTTTCATTATGAACCATCACCATACCTAATAAAAAATGCTGATTCTGCGTTATTCTCCACAAGTACCATATGCAGGAAAAACATAATATCCCCATCGCTTAGCCGAAATATTTAGCTTCTCCGAACCAGACCGCCCCTGTAAACGGATAAAAAGCCAGATCAGCAGCATCTTCATCACATACAAGATATATACTTTCATAGCATAGCGGGATAAAAACATACTCCCCTATTACCGCTGATTCCGCTGCTTTGAATCGCTCTGTGCCGTCAGTAAGGCTTACGGACGTCTTTGAACCACTAAGATTTGACATAAATGAGGGATCAGAATACACATGGAAGCTCTCGTTTTCAGCAAATACGCTCATAAACTCAAAGGCAGAATTATTCTCCGAGCTTAATTCTATGAGAGCGATCACGTACTCTCCATTTTCCATTTTGCTTTCATACTCACTCCGGGAAACCACTTCCACTCCGCAGTTGAACAGAAGCTCACTGCGCCAGCGGTCTGTTATGTCGTAAAGCATATCTATCCCTGAAAAATCCTCGGGGACGGTTATTTTCGCATCGTTTACCGCTTCAATTCCTGCGGATCTGAGAGCGTTTACCCACAGCTCCGCAGAGCCAGCATCATATACGGACAGCGTCCTGTCAGGGACAATGTCCCGATAGCTTTTCCCCTGCAAGGTTATCCCGCCCGGGATTATCCCGAATGCAGCAGTGAGATTTTCGGTCAGCACATGACTGTAAGCGTCCCTGTTCAGAGATTTCGCCAAAGCCTCCCGGATAGCCTTATTTCCAAAATACACAGAATCAAGGTTAAATAAAAACCCTGCTGTCTTTATATCCTCCGAGTAGACAACACTGTCGGCAAATATCTTTTCGTCTGCTTCACCGGTCACAAAGCAGTGAACATCCCCGGAGGAAAAATCACTCTTATCATTGCTGCTGTCCCCGGTTATGAAAAAATTCAGTCCGTAGGGATAAACATAGCTGTTTTCCGAGTAGGAAGCATTCCGGCGCATGATAATATAATTGTTGTCCCAGTAGGGATCATAGTTCCATTCTTTCAGATAAAACGCTCCGTTTGAAGCCGCCGCATCGGCAGCCATGCCGTATCTTCCCTTGGAAAGCTCGAAAAACTCACGGCAGCAAGGCATAGCCGCTGTTTTTGTAAGCAGGGACAAAAAATCATAGTAGGGATATTCCAGAGTGAATTTCACCGTATAGTCGTCAACAGCCCTTACACCAAGCAGCTCGGGATCTTTTCCGTCATTCAGGACACCGCTGGCGTCCCTTATACACATATAGTCGTCACTGTACGGAGAACCTGTAGCCGGGTCAAAAATACGCCGGAAAGCAAAAACAAAGTCGTCCGCAGTTACCGGCTTGGAAAAATCCGCCTGACTTGTCCACTCCCTGTCCCTTCTCAGATAAAAGGTGTAACTGAGCCCGTCCTCGGACATTTCAAAGCTTTCAGCCGCCGCCGGAACAATAGCTCCTCCGGTCAGCTCCTTCACAAGTCCCTCCATCATGTTGGTTATTATCATCATAGATTCCGGATCTTCCGCCATCTGAGGATCAAGATTGCGCGGATTGTTTTCTATATTCATTTTAAAAGTTGTTCCTGCGCCGGTATCCTCCTTGCAGGAGGACATCACCGACATCATAAACAAGATCAAAAAAATAAATGCTATACCCCGAATATGAAACTGACCTTTCAAGCCGATGCTCCTTTACTCTTTTTCATATTCTTAATATAGCATTTTTTTTTTATAATTTCAATAGCTAAAGCTGGATTTCTACAGCTTTTTTTTCAGCAAGACTTTTTTTTACGTCCAGTATCCTCTGGTTACTGCTCCCCTTGAATTTCAGCAGTATATCCCGCTTGTCAAGCTGAAATGGCCCGTCCACCAGATAATCGGTAACGGAAAGCAACTCCCTGTAAAAATTTTCCTCGCTTGCCTGCTCCAGCAGATCCTCAAACAGATACCCTGTGTAAGTGACGATGTTCAGACCTGATTTTTTCAGCTCTATACCCAGTGTATAAAGCTCCCTTGCCTGACAGAATGGCTCTCCCCCGCTGTAGGTAACACCGTCAAGAAGCGGATTGCTCCTTACATCTTCAAGCAGACTTTCAAGGGAGACCTCCTCCCCACCGTCAAAATCATGGGTCTGCGGATTATGACATCCTTCGCAGCGGTGCGGACATCCCTGAGTAAATATCGTGAACCGTATTCCCGGACCGTCCACAATAGAATCATTGACAGTCCCGGCAATTTTTAACGTACCCGAAAGCATATCCTGCCTCAACCCTCAGGATCATCAGGAGTCTCCGGAACATAATCATCCGGATAATCCACCTCTATGATGTCGTCCTCATATTCATCATCTGAGGCGTATCCATTGTTGTCCTCATACCTGCCGCTTCCTCCGGAAACATCAGGATCTGAATAAAAATCAGGCTCTTCATAACTGCTTCTGTATTCGCTTTCATCCCCGGATGATCTGGGAGTATACTCTCTTGTACCGATCTCCTCAAGGTCATACTTTTTAAGCATATTATTGACCATATCCACTCTGTTTACAAGGCTCTCACTTATGCTGAGATTTTCTTCACTTGTAGCGCTGTTTGTCTGGGTAACATTAGCAATATTGTCTATGCCGGATGTTATCTGGGCAAGCATTGTTGTCTGCTGAGAAGTTGACTCTGCCACCTTTCCGATATTCTTGTTAAGATCCTCAATAGCTTTTTCCACATCATAAACTGAATCGGTGGTCTCAACTGTGATCTTTCTGCCGTCGTCAATGACCTTTGTGAGCTGTTCCAGAAGCTGAGTAGATTCCTCAACAGATTTACGGGATTTCTCCGCCAGCTCAGCGACCTCGTTGGCAACTACATAGAAGCCAACGCCCGCTTCTCCCGCATGAGCCGCCTCGATAGACGCATTTATCGCCAGAATATTCGTATCGAAAGCGATGTTCTCCAGAGCATCGAATATTTTCTTTATCTCGCTCATCATGCTTTCAATATTTTTCATTGATGTTTTGAGCTTGTCACTGTTATCATGAACCTCATGTACTGCCGCTACAGCGTCATCACTTGCTTTTCTTGCAGCGATACAATCTTCGTCATTACGCGCTACAGTTGTGGAGATCTCATGCATAGTGGAACTCATCTGCTCAGTGCTTGCAGCCTGCTCGGTAGAACCGTCCGCAAGTGCCTGATTGCTGTTTCTGATCTCCTTTGCAGCGTCGTTGACGCAGCTTACAGCATCTCTGGTCTCTCTTACGATATGTTCCAGATCTCCCTGAATAGCTTTCATGGCGATGTACATACCCCTGAAATCGCCTCTGTATTCAATGTTTGACTTCACGCCGATATTACCCTCGTGAATAGCAGCCGCATATGTTTTTATATCGTTCAGATATGTACGTATCTGGAAAACTGTCTGTTCAAGTGCATTTTCCAATATCTCGGTCTCATCGCCTCTGTGGCTCTTTACGACATCAGTAGTAATATCACCTTCAGCAAGCAGATGGAGACGGTTCACAATATTGCGTATGCTTCCGGCAATAGCTCCCGCAACACGTCTCGAAGTATATACAGCGATCGGAGCAAGTATGGCAGCCAGAACACAGAATACAATAATGACCTGTATTAAAACCCGTCTTAAATTTGTAACATCCTCTATTGCAATAACTGTTATGTCTCCCTGCCCGCTTGATTCAGAAATGTAATTCCTGCCGTTATACTTAAAGCTTGGAGCAACATTATCTGCACCAAGAGAATTATATATTTCCCTGTTGCCTTCCTCAACTACAAATTCAATCATCTTATCATCAATGATCTTTGCAAACAGACCGATCTCATCGGGATAGCTGGCAAGATACAATCTTCCGTTGCCAAGCTTTGCACTTGTTATCATAATGAACTGACCGTCTATACCATACATAGTCCTTGATATATCACAGTCAATGCCATAATGGTACATGGTATTTCCGTTATTGTCAACGACCTTTGCACCCTTTATCCATGAATCGCCCAGATAATCTATGATGACATCTGAAACATTGCCCTCATAATAAGCTTCCAGCAGGTCATCATGAGCGCAGATCTCTGCCGCCAGATCCTCCATATCAATGTAGATAGTCTCAATAGCACTGTTTACGATCTCAGTATCTTTACTTAGCAGCGTTTCCTGTATATCAACAGAAAGATACCGTACAGCATATATAGCAAGTGTAATGTAGCATATAAATGCTATTGCCACACTTATCAGAGATAATCTGAGTATTCTTGCGCGTATTGTTGTTTTCATGGAATCCATAGAAAAGTTTCTCCCCCTTATGTTATGATATAGTTATACCATCTTATTAAATATACCATAACATGACTTCCTTTAGGTAAATTATATTAAAGCAAAATGTAAATTTTTTAAAAAAATTTTACCCTGCTGCATAAAACAGCAGGGTATAACATTATTTTACATTATGTTTAACTCTGTCTCTTACCTCGGCAAGCTTTGCATCGTTGAACCTGTCAAGAGTACCTACAAGGTATCCTGTAATTCTTCTGATACGCTCAAATCCGATACCGTCATCGCCTTCATTGCGTCCGCACTTCGGACAGGTCTCTCCGATTATACCCGTATATCCGCAGACAGGATCGCGGTCAACCGGGTGATTTATCGAACCGTATCCTATACCGGACTCCTTCATGCAGCGGACGATCTTCTCAAATGCGGAAAGATTATTGAGGGGATCTCCGTCAAGCTCAACATAGCTGATATGTCCCGCATTGGTAAGCTCATGGTATGGAGCTTCAATTTTGATCTTTTCAAAGGCGCTTATGGGATAATACACCGGAACATGGAATGAATTGGTGTAATATTCCTTGTCAGTAATACCCTCAATGACGCCGTAAAGCTTCTTGTCCATGCGGATAAACCTTCCGGAAAGTCCCTCTGCGGGAGTTGCAAGGAGGGTGTAGTTCATTCCGGAACGCTTTGTTTCCTCGTCCATACGCACTCTCATACGGGAAACTATCTCGTAGCCAAGCTTTCTTGCTTCCTCGTCTTCGCCGTGATGCTTTCCGATAAGAGCCTTAAGACACTCTGCAAGACCGATAAATCCCATAGAGAGAGTTCCGTGCTTAAGGACTTCGCCTACAGTGTCGTTGGGACCAAGCTTATCTGAATCTATCCATATTCCCTGTCCCATAAGGAACGGGAAGTTTCTCACCATCTTCTGGGACTGTATCTTATAACGAGCCATAAGCTGTTCACATACAAGATCCATAACATCATCAAGGCTCTTGAAAAATGCGTCCACATCGTGATTTGCATTGATAGCAAGTCTGGGAAGATTTACCGATGTAAAGCTGAGGTTTCCTCTGCCTGTAACGATCTCCCTTGTGGGGTCGTAGGAATTTCCTATAACACGTGTGCGGCAGCCCATGTATGCCACCTCGGTGTTGTAGTCCCCCGGCTTGTAGTATTTGAGATTGAAGGGTGCGTCGATAAACGAAAAGTTGGGGAAAAGCCTCTTTGCGGAAACACGGCAGGCAAGCTTGAACATATCATAGTTGGGATCTTCCGGATTGTAGTTGATACCCTCTTTTATTTTGAAAATGTGTATCGGGAAAATAGGGGTCTCACCGTTTCCAAGACCTGCTTCATGAGCAAGAAGCACGTTCTTGATGACCATTCTTCCCTCAATGGAGGTATCCAGACCGTAGTTTATGGAGCTGAAAGGAACCTGCGCTCCCGCACGGCTGTTCATGGTGTTGAGATTGTGGATAAGAGCCTCCATAGCCTGATATGTGGAGCGGTCAGTCTCCTTCATTGTGTTCTTTGCTGTAAAATCCTGTATCCGCTTTGCAGTAGCCTCGTCAACATATCTGCAAAGCTTCTCAAATTCAAGCTCCTTGTATCCGTTGTCGTTGCTGAGAACAGGGTATATCCCCTTTTCGTCGAATATTTCCTTTGCGATACGGTCGCTAATCTCCTGACCCTCGTCAAGTCTGGCGATCATTTCAAGACAGCGGGCAATATTGTACACATATTTTTTGCGGTAGGTCTTCTTGACGCCGTCAGCCATAGCGTACTCGAAATTCGGGATACTCTGACCGCCGTGCTGATCGTTCTGATCCGACTGTATCGCAATACACGCCAGAGCAGAGTAGCTTCCTATATCATTAGGCTCACGGAGAAATCCATGACCGGTGGAAAATCCGTTTTTGAAAAGCTTTACCAGATCTATCTGACAGCAGGTGGTTGTAAGAGTGAGATAGTCCAGATCGTGGATATGAATATCTCCCTTGTTGTGCGCCTTGGCGTGCTTCGGGTCGAGAACATACATCTCATAGAACTGCTTTGCACCCTCAGAGCCGTATTTCAGCATAGTACCCATTGCGGTATCCGCATTGATATTTGCATTCTCCCTCTTGATGTCGCTGTCCTTGGCTGCCTTGAAGGTAAGATCCTCATAGACCTTCATAAGCTTGGTGTTCATTTCCCTTGCACGTGTCCTTTCGGAACGGTACAAAATGTATGACTTTGCAGTCCTGGCGTGACCCTCGTCAATAAGCACCTTTTCCACCATATCCTGTACCTGTTCAACAGTAGGGATACATTTTCCGTATTTATTTTCGACCGCGTCACACACCTTATCCGCCAGCTCAAGGGAAGTATTATAGTCGCTTCCTCCCACAGACTGAGCAGCCTTAAATATTGCCTGAGCGATTTTTTCAATATTGAAAGTTACTGTTCTGCCGTCTCTTTTTCTGATTTGAGTGATCATAAATATTGTACCTCCATTTAATTTATATATACCATATATTGTAGTCATCAATTTACTGAATACAAGTATATAGTATTTTCGCATAATTGTCAAGAGGGTACGCCATTAAATACCTGCACAAAAATATTCTATACTTTTTGTATATTTTGCACTATCATTTTTTAAATCATCTTCCGCAGGATATGACAAAAAAACACCTTTACACTGTTGTACAATATAAAAAAGATGTGAGACAAAAAAGGATGTGAAAAAATGCCGGTTATTATTGATACGGAGGAAAACACAGTCATCGCCCATCTTTCGGGAGAGGTAGACCACCACAATGCAGGAGAGATCCGCTCCGACATAGATCTTGCCATAGACCGCCACCATCCCAAGAAGCTGATACTGGATTTCGACGGCGTGACCTTTATGGACAGCTCCGGGATAGGTCTTGTTATGGGACGATACAAGGCAGTAAAGCCCTTCGGAGGCTGTGTAATAATCGAAAACACTGGAAGCCAGATCAGGAAAGTCATGCGCCTTGCCGGTCTGGACAGGCTTGCGGTCATAAAATGACTTACAGTCATTAAATGAAAGGAACGAAAAAAATGAAGATCCTGAACGAAATAAAATGTGTATTCCCTGCGGACAGCCGTAACGAAGGACTTGCCCGCTCAGTTGTTACCTCATTTTCTTCTCAGCTTGACCCCTCTGTAAATGAGGTGGGAGAAATAAAAACGGCGGTATCCGAAGCGGTGACAAACTGTATCGTCCATGCCTACCGTGAGAAAAAAGGAGACATCGAGCTGGTAGCACGGGCTCTGGAAGGTAATATGCTTTACATAAAGATACGGGACAAGGGCTGCGGTATCGAGGACGTAAAGCAGGCAATGGAACCTCTTTACACCTCCGCTCCCGAGGAGGAACGCACCGGACTTGGCTTCTCCGTCATGGAAAGCTTTATGGATAAGGTATCCGTCCGCAGCAAGCCTGATAAGGGTACATCCGTTATCATGACAAGAAAGATACTTTCTGACAAAAGTGACGCCTGACCTCCCCATACTATATTAAATTAGTATGTACTACATACAACACTAAACCATAAATATCGGACGGGAGGTCTTTCCTCATTGAATGCTCTTAAAAACGACAGTCTGGTCGAAAATAATCTGGGACTTGTCCACCTTTGCGCCAACCGTTTCCGGGGACGGGGCATAGAATATGACGATCTTTACGGCGCAGGCTGTGTGGGACTTGTAAAAGCTGCCTCCGCATTTGATACGGAACGCGGTGTAAAGTTTTCCACCTATGCAGTCCCCGTCATTCTCGGAGAGATAAAACGTCTCTTCCGTGACGGAGGCTCTGTAAAGGTAAGCCGTTCCGTCCGGGAGCTTGGAATGAAGATCACCCGCGCAAGAGAACAATTCACCGTAGTAAACGGCAGAGAGCCTACCGTCTCCGAGCTTGCGGAGCTTACCGATTCAGCTCCGGAGGACGTAGCCGAAGCCATCGCAGTGAATCTTCCTCCCGTTTCCCTAACCGATAACTCGGACAGCGAGGACAGCGGCGGACAGATAGACGTGGCGATCCCCTCTCCCGACGCAGAGCTTGTAGATGTCCTTTCACTTCGTCAGGCATTGCAGACCCTTGACGAAACAGACCGGCGGCTCATTTATTTCCGGTACTTCAAGGATATGACCCAGACAAAGACCGCCAAAGCTCTTGGCATGACCCAGGTACAGGTATCACGCCGGGAAAAGAAGCTTCTTATGAGGCTTCGGGGAAATCTTCTTGAATAGCATATCACTCTTTCTCTTTCCATATCAGAAAAGACTGCGCACCAGAAAATTACGGTGTGCAGTCTTTTTGTTATGATTACGACAGCAAATTCTCCAAATTCTGGGGACTGAAAATGAGCAGCTTATCTTCCCTATCTATAGTTCCTGAAAAAATTATACTGCTGTCATCAATAAAAGTTCCTATACTGTAAAAATTAAAATCCTGTGGAACGTCATTATATGTTTTGATTATTTCTCCCGTATCGGGGTCGATCAGATACATTATGTTGTCCACCTGATAGCCGTTTCTCAGAGCCAATATGTATTTACCGCTTTCCGGCATATAATAATTTACAAAATCATTTAACTGAAGCTCATAGGGGAAATCCATAAAGAAGCTTGTTTCAAGAGTTTCGATGTCGGTAACATAAAGCTCCGAACCAAAACCATCCCAGGCAGTTTTTACGGAATAGACCTTGCCGTCATGTACTCCTCCTACCGGAACAAGGTCTTTGGAATCCGGAACATTTCTTGCAGTCTTTGTGCTGAAATCGTATATTCCGAATCCCGGCAGACGTTCATAACCTCCGGTACGGTATACGAAACGATCTTCATCAATGGGGAACTTATACACCTGATACTCGGTATAAAAACCATTCTCGTCATCTTCCTTGCGGTATCCGGGAACGATGACCTCCGGTTCTCCGTCAACACATACAATGTCAATATCCCATTCGGAAATTTTGTGACCGTAATGCTCAAAGTAGAAATCCTTTGCGGTGGGTTCGTCTATTATGTCAAAGCTGAAATCATCGTATATTACTGCAACAGTGGTCACCATTGCCTCCACCCGATGGTCATAGGTATCACTCAGAATTCTTGCAAGGACATTTCCGCTTCCCGGGTATATCTCATCAACTTCAAAGCCCTCCGGCAGAGAGACAATGTTTACGATACTGTTTTCATTAATATTAATAAAATCCAGATCGTATTGCCGCACCAATGGCGTATCCGTTTCATTTGATCTTGGCGAGCATATAATATTATTCCCCAAAAGTACGGGGATCTGTGAAAAAGACACATCTATAAATCTATACAACGCATCCATCGGCACGGAGGTAGTCTCCGTGTACTCTGTTTCCGTTTCATCCGGAGCGGTAGTTTCCGACTCAGCTTCCGCTCCCATCTCCGCAATAGACTCGTAAAAATGCTGCTGATATGAGCCTGTAGTGTAGCTTTCCGAACCCTCCCCCTCAGCGGACGGTGTGTCCTGTGCTGCATTTCCATCGCAGGCGGACAGTATAGCCGCTGAAAGAACCAGTGATAAAATAAATTTATTTTTCATAATGATACCTCCAATAATATCAGTCCGGCACAGTAAGGATAAGCAGCTTTGAATCCGAACTTATAACAAAAGTATTGTCATCTATGAAATCTCTGCCGCCGCTGACATAAAAGTCCTCCGGAAGTTTACATATATACTCGGTTTCGCCGGTATCAGAGTTCATCCTGTAAATAAAATCAGGAGCATCTGATAATCCTTCTTTCAGAGCGATTATGTATTTACCGTTTTCCGGCATGAAATATTGTATAGAATCAGACAGTCCGAGATAATAAGGGAACTTCGTAAATAAGCTTGTTTCAAGGGTCTCAATATCTGTGACGAATATCTCCGAGCCTCCGCAGCCGTCCCAGGCTGTTTTTTCAGAGTATATTTTTCCGTCATGTATGCCTATGGGAAGCAGATCTCTTGAATCGGGGACATCCCTTGCAGTTTTTGTGTCGAAATCATATACACCGAAACCGGGCATGGATTCATAACCTGCTGTACGGTATACAAACCGGTTTTCATCAATGGGGAACATATAAGTCTGAGACTGAGTATCAAAACCGACCTCATCATCCTCACGATAGCTTCCGGGAACGATGACCTCCGGCTCACCGTCAACGCATACAAGGTCAAGCTCCCATTCGGATATCATATGACCGTTTCGCATAATAGCTGCATCCTGCAATGTGTAGTCTGTAAACTCATAGTCAAAATCATTAAATACCGTCAGAACAGAATACTCAACCGGAAAATCTGACCTCATGTTGTATATCAGAGCTTTGCATAAAATATTTTCATAACCCCCTCCAAGATATTCATAAAAGAAGCTTTCATGAAATAATGGAACTGAGTTTAAAAAAGTACCATCTTTAATATCAAAGAAATACAGACTTGTTGTGCCATATGTATCTCCGAAATTATCATATAATGTGAAAACAATATTATCATTGCAGAATCGGATGGGACGTCCCGGCGGATATTCAAAGTCAGGATAAATATCCAACAGATCAAGGATACGATAAGGCTGTTCTTCCTGTGCAGGTTCAGGATATGCGTCCGCATCGCTTTGCAGACCAATGAAATAGTAGAAAAGACCCTCTCCCCAGGAACAGCCGTCCAGCTTCCAGATACCGTTCTCATATGCAAGACGGAACGTAAACGGTTCGGTCACATCTTCATCATAGCCCCATTCTTCCTTAGTTCCGACCCTCAGACAGTTATATGTAACTGTGTTTCCTTCCATTTCGTAATCGACGATATAGCTGTAATCCCAGCCAGCCTGTCCGCCGTCGCCTGAATGTACAATGAGATCGTCTCCATCCAATTCATAGCTGCTTGGCGAGTTGAGACACAGTTCCTCAAATCCCCGTTCTGTAAGCCTGAGCTGATTTATAATAAACCACTTTGCTTCATTTCCGACCATGGGAAAGTATATACCGTTTTCCTTGTCCGTGTAAGGACCCAGGCAGACTCCGTGTCCGGATGTGCTGCGCTCGTCCGTGCCATCGACCTTCCATTTATATTCCACACCGTACCCGAAATATTTTTCGGCTTCCCTGCTGAAAAACTTACCTGCTCTTTTTCCCGCAAGCATTATCTCCTCAGGAGAGGAATTTTCGCCCATGCTTATTGCAGGATACTCAAAACTGTCTTTAAAGATCTGAAGCTCTTCCCGGGAGGCTGTTTTTACAGTATCGTCTGTCTCCCCGCTGTCGGCTGTATACGATATTGCGATCCACGCCGAACGTTCAAGCAGCTGACTGGTGATACGTTTATCCAGTTCAGCTTCAAAGGTCTCCTGATCGACCTCTTCCCCGTTTACTTCATAGTATGGGACGGGGTTAGTATCCCCCTCATATACCAGTTCATCCCGAGCGAATAAACTGAAAAGCTCCTCTGTAGTTCCGTCAGGCAGATAGCGGTATCCGATATAGTTCCTTGTTCCGCTGAAATCATACTGATGTATCATAGTACCGTCCGAAAGAGGATAGTCCCGGCTGCTCATCTCCACCGAATCAAAATTCCGACAGATCAGTCTGCCGTCCTGATAATCGAATACCGCATTAAGCCCGGAAGGATCGTCCACAAGCTGAACAAGCAGCTCGCTTTCACCGTCCCCGTCAAGATCGAGAAACGTGTACTCCATACCTCCGGCAGGAAGGTAGAAATCTATCCATGACTGACCCAATTCCGGGGAGCCAAGCAAAGATACATCTCCCCCAAGGAAATTCATATAAACCTCCTTTGCGGATAACTCCCCACTTGCTCCGGAGGTATCCGCTGTCTCCTGAACCGAACCGGAAACAGTCTCATTCTCCTGTGTATCCTGCGTATCCTTATTACACGCAGACAAAAGCATCGCAGAGATCAGCAGAGGTAAAATAAATTTATGTTTCACTGTAAGTCCTCCCAATAATTATTTTGTAATACTAATCCCAAGTCAAAAAATAGACAAAGTCTATTTTTTGAGCCGCCTGAA
>JAFLUJ010000288.1 GCA_022511485.1 Oscillospiraceae bacterium
AATCTTCTCCTTTACATTATTTAAAACTCTTTGGAGGTATCGCTCAAACTGAATGATCTCATGGTCAGTGAAATCCTTATAGTAGACCTCGTTCATTTCCTGCGATACCTGATCGTATTTTCCCCGCAGACTGTCTGCCTTATCAGTCAGGACGATAAGATTCTTGCGTCTGTCATCGGGGTCAGGAAGCCTTCTGATAAGCTCTGCTTCCTCCATTCTGTCAAGCATACTTGTAAGCGTGGTGTTTGCAAGTCCCACAAGCTTTGACAGCTCAATAATAGAAATATTGTCCCTCTGCCACAGCACATAGAGAATCTTTCCCTGTGCGCCGTTAAATTCGCTTATATTTTCCCGTGCAAGTATTTTTTCAAATACCCGCCCTCCTATAAGCTTTATCTGTGAAATTAAAAAGCCCGCTTGTGTATCCATAGTTACCTCCTATATAAGATTATACTATATAGTATTATTATTGTCAAGTGATTCAACTATCTTTAGAAAAAAATTTTTTATGATTTCCATAACAGCCTTCCGTCATCAAAAACAACTTCGATCCTGCCGGTGTCTTTTAACCAGGACAGATAAGACCTTACCGTACTTCCAACAAGGGCGTACTGCTCAAAGTTCATGGTCAGGGAGTAATCTTTGAAAAGATGACGGAGCACCTCCTCAAAGCATATCGGTTCTTTGCATATGGATACGACCTTATCCGCTATCTCATTTACCTTGTCAATGTTAAGCTGTGCCAGAGGCGCGATATTGTCAGTTGCATCCGCATGAGCGGGAACAAACATATCCGCTTCCATTTCCTTTACAGCATCCAGAGTTTCAAGATACGCCCCGACATCATAGACAAATCCGATCTGATACTTGTTCAGTGTAGCTTCGCTGGAAAGACAGTCCGCAAGATATACCACATTGTCGCTTGTACGGAATCCCACCATATCAAAGAAATGTCCTGCCAGCGGGATCATGGTTATCCCATCGGGAAGCTTGTCCTCAGTGAGATACTCAGCATCGCTTTCCTGTGCAAGAAGAAATTTGTGCCTGAGCTCAGAGGGAGGGTATCCGCCATATAAAAACGAAGGCTCCAGAATAGGGTGATTAGTGAAATCACACTCTATTCCGGGAGCGTAAATTTTACAGCCGGTCTGGCTTTGGAGATATTTATTTCCGCCGATGTGGTCAGCATTGGAGTGTGTATTGAGTATCGATGTCAGCTTCCAGCCGTTCTTATCAAGGATCTGACGGACTTTCCTGCCCGCTTCCTTGTCGCTTCCGCTGTCAATAAGACATACATCTGTGTCGTTAAGCTTAACAAGTCCGATCTTTGCCGGACTTTGTATATAGTAGCTGTTATTTTTAACTTGGATAAGTTCGTACATTTTAAGTATCCTTTCTTTATGGTGCTCACATAAATATGTTTAATTCCATTCCTTGCAGACATCGACCCATTCAGCAAAGGAGGAATACTTTTCCAGCTCTGCTATTGTTAATTCAATAGCGCTGTTGCTGCTTCCACAAGCAGGAAACACCGTCCGGAATCTCTTTAAAGACTCGTCAAGGTACACTGTAAC
>JAFLUJ010000289.1 GCA_022511485.1 Oscillospiraceae bacterium
TATCCGCGGCGGCAGAGTTCCAGGTAAACAACATTTTCAAGGCTTGAAGCAATGCTGTCCTCATTGTAGCCAAGCACACTATACCGAAGCGAGGTGTCTGCGGCATAAAATTTCTCCTGCGTTTTTAATATCTCCTTGCCTTGCAAATCATAACGCGAGCAGCGGTATAACAGGTAAGCCTTCTCCAGCTTTTCAAGATAACTCAATACAGTTTCGTTATCGAGTGAGCGCCGCTCTGATTTTAGATAATCGGAGATCGTCTTTGAGGAAAATGTATTTCCAATGTTGTTGAGGGTGTATTTCACTACGCGTTCAAGCTGATCGACCTTTCGCACCTGACCGCGTTTTACAATATCAGAGAACACAGTAGAATTGTAAATGTCTCTGACGATAGTGTAAACCTCATCAGCACTGTATTTTTTCAAATGAGCAGCGGGGAAGCCGCCCAGCCGGATATAATTCGCAAGCTCCGACTGAGGATTGCCAACTTTATCATACTCTGATTTGAAAATGAGATATTCTTTAAACGAAAGTGTGAAGATCCTGAATGCGATATATCTTCCGGTAAGGTAAGTAGATATCTCGGACGACATCATCCGCGAATTCGATCCAGTAACATAAATATCCACATCATAATCGGCAGATAGGGAATTAACTACCTTTTCCCAACCGGAGATCTCCTGCATTTCATCAAGGAACAGATATGTTCTGCCTTTGTCCGATAGATCCTCTTTGAGATCGGCATACATCTGCTTTGCGTCCATATCGTCATATTCCATGGAATCATAACGGCGGCTGATAATGCGTTCATCAGGTACACCACGCTCCTTTAGCTTTTCAATAAGCATTTTTAAGATCGTGGATTTTCCGCAGCGGCGCACACCAGTAAGAATCTTCACGAATGGCGTGTCTACATACGCCATAATACGGTCTACATACATTGCTCTATAAATCATTGACATCACCCCTCTGCTTATTATACCGCAAAAGTTTAGAGCTGTCAAGAGTTTTGCGATTATAAACCGCAAAAAATCAACCATGAAATGAAAACTCATTCCGAAGCTGATAGGAATTTCTTAAATTTCGAGATTTTTCGAGATACAGTGCTTTGAGAAATACCTAACTTCTGTGCGATCTCACTTTGTGTATAATTTTTGGAGAGCAGTGTGATAATCTTTTTTTCTTGTTCGGTAGAACTATCCCACAAATCTTTAATCAGAATATGTACATCTGCTGTGGCTTCGATGTTTGTCGTATCGGGAATCTGCGGCGGTTCTCCGGTAGGGGATCGCTCTGCCAGCTCGTCCAACGATTCAACCTTAATTTTAGCGCGAGTGTGATTCCACTTTTTATCGTGATCCATCTTAGGATAGTTCAACGCTTTGTTTTTATTAAAATCCTCATCACAGGAGAACTCTTTTGCTGTTTCCGCCAGACCTTTGATGTCTAATGTAAGCATGAGCGCGGTTGTGGTATTGTGAAGCTCTTTGTTGCCTTTACTGCCCTTGAATATTCTGGGAATGATAAATTTCCATAACACCCTCCAGAAGGCTTTCTT